>JAJYXU010000074.1 GCA_021801605.1 Bacteroidota bacterium | reverse complement strand
GAAGAAGTTGGTGCGTGGCAATCAAATAGAAATAATAAAAACGCTAAAATAAATTGGCAGTTTACAACCAAAGATGCAAGGGTGAAACTTAAAAGATTATATCCGTCAATTCATGATTAACACGACAATAGTTTCACGTTTTCTGCGTCGAAGCCGGATCCATCATCTTTCAAAACCAATATTATTGTATCTTTGTTAAGAGCAGCTTCGAGAAATATTTTTTTACATTTGCTATGTTTTATTGCGTTGTTAATTCCTTCCTTAAAAATCAGATACATATTCTGTTTGTATTCCATCGGCAATTTAAGTGAACTCAGATTTTCCAAATTGGTGGTTTTAAAAGAAATTTCGGAAGAATAGAGCAAGTCGCTATATGTATCTTTCAACCTCATAATAAGATGATGAAAAGAATCGCGTTGTGGATTAACCACCCAGACAATATCGCTCATACTGTCAATCAGTTGACGAGCTTTTTCACTTATAGCACTTAAATTTTGCGATGGACCATCTTCCACATTTTTTATTTTTTGTGAAGCAAGCTCACTAAGAATCGAAATTTCCGTTAGACCGGAACCAACATTATCGTGCAGATCGGCTGCGAGTTTCCCTTTCAGTTTTTCAATTGCGAGCAAACTTCTGAAACGGATGGTGCTCAGATAAAAGATGGAAAATGCAATAAGAAGAAGAGCTGACGTTATAAACCACCACCTCTTCCAAATAGGCGGCAAAATTTTTATAAGAATTTTTGCCCCTTCATTATTCCACGCGCCGTCATTGTTTGAACCGCGCACTCGAAAAATATATTCCCCGGGCGATAAATTTGAATAGTTTACAATTCTTCTGCGTGAATCAACATAGTGCCAATCCGAATCTAATCCCTCCAGAATATAGGCGTATTGGTTATCAACCGGATTTGTAAAATCGAGCGCAGCAAATTCAAATGAAAAGAAGTTTTGTGAATAAGAAAGCTGCAGAGAGTCTATTTCACCCCGAACCGGATAGCTAAAGATTTTTATATTGCTGATTACAAGCGGAGGAATAAACAAATTGTCTTTAACACTATCCGGATAAAAATAATTGAAGCCGTTAATTCCCCCAAAGAACATTTCTCCATCCTTAGATTTAAAATATGCGCCGCCGTTGAATTCCGAACTTTGCAGACCATCGTGCAGATCGTATTGAGTAAAAATTTCCGTCACTATGTTGAACTTGAATAAACCATTGTCCGTGCTTATCCAAAGATTATTGCTGTTATCTTCAAGAATTCCATATACCACCGAACTCATCATCCGGTTTTTTTTATCGAATCTTTTAAATTTTTCTGTGCGTTTATCAAATTTTTGAAGTCCGCCACCATACGATCCTATCCATAGATTACTAAAATTGTCTTCGTAAATTGCCATTACCCGGTTATCTGCAAGACTCGATTCATCGCCCGGAATGTTTTTGTAAGAAATGAATTTTTTTGTCTTGGGATTAAATTTATTTAGACCACCGCCAAAAGTTCCTATCCATAAAATTCCATCACGGTCTTCGGTTATGCAATAAACTCTATCATCGTTAAGACTAAATGGATCATTTACATTATGAACAAATCTTTCAAATCGAATTTGATTTACTTTTAGTTTCTCAGCATCAACTTTGTTCAACCCGCCGCCGAAAGTGCCAACCCAGAGATTCTTTGCACGATCTATTAAGATTGCTTGAACTTGATTTAAACCACGATTTATATAGTCGTTCGATCCAAAAGTATATCTAGTTGAGAATCCGGTTGATTTATTAAATTTATTTAAACCGCCGCTGTATGTACCAATCCATAAATATCCGCTCCCGTTGTCAACAATAGAACGAATGTGATTATCGCTTAATGTGGTTTTGCTGTTTTTATCGAACTTGTAGAATGTAAATTTCCCATTCTTGCAATCATATTTGTTCAGTCCTCCTTTGTAGGTTCCGATCCATACAACAGAATCTTGATCCTCGCTAATTGCCCAGACAACATCATCATTTAGACCATTAGCACCATTTACATCTTTATTAATCTGTCCAAATTTTATTGTGCTTCGTTCAAGACGGCTAAGACCTTTCCCAAGATGAGTGCCGATCCAGAGAGTTCCGGATTTGTCTATGAGTAAAGAAAGAATATCATTTTTTTGAAGAGACGTTGGAATTTTAGGATTGTTTCTATAAACAGTAAATTTTTTGTTGTTCAAATCAAAGTGATTCAATCCTCCGCCAAAAGATCCGAGCCAAAGCGATCTGTCTGTGTTCTGAATTATTGAAGTAACAATATTGTTGGATAGACTATTTCTTTGCGGATCATTAATAAATCTTTCAAATCTTGCCTGAGATGCGTCAACCGATTGAAATTGTTTTGCAAGTTTGTTTAATCCTCCGCCATAGGTTCCAATCCACAAATTTCCATTTACATCCTTAAATAATGAGATGACTTTGTTATCGCTCAAGCTCCAATTATTTTTATTGTGTTCATATTTTTGAATTCGTGTTTGATTTCCGCTCTTAAATAATTTATAAAGTCCGCCGCCCAGCGTACCAACCCACACTGTGCCATCGCTGCATGGAATTATTGCTTTCACCCTGTTGGATTGAAGTCCGCCCGGCTGATTTTTATCGTAATGATAATGTTCATATCTATTCTTAACCGGATCAAATTTTATTAATCCTTTTCCCCATGTTCCAATCCACAACAAACCGTCATCGCCCTGCTCAATTACAGTTATTGATCTATTGTTATTGCGGGAGAATGGCAGAGGAAAGTCGTAATACTTTTCATCCGGATCATTTTCTGTTTTTAGAAAATCGGTAAAATCAAAACGTGTAAATGTTCCATTTTTTCTATCGTATTTATTTAGAACGCCGCCCACTGTTCCCACCCATATAAAACCATCTTTATCTTCAAGAAGAGATAAAATTCCATTATCCGAAATTGTTATAGAATCGGTTGGATCGTTAGTATAAACGGTAAAGCTATAACCATCGTAGCGGTTCAGACCGTTTGCTGTTCCGAACCAGAGAAATCCTTTCCGGTCTTGAAGCATACAATAAACCGTACTCTGGGATAGCCCGTCTTCAACTTTAATCTGATTGAATTGATATTCTTGGTGCTGTGCGGTTGATTGACCGCGTGAAGCAATTGAAACAAGAAATGAAATAAAAAGAATTATAAAAATATTTTTCTGCAATCTTGGTTTCACTTTAATTCTTAATTTGAAATGGAATTTTCAATTCACTATAAAAATTGATTGCATAAAAATCTACTCAAATAAAAAGCCAATTTCATCTTAATTACTTGTATAAATGAGTCTTTTCTAAAAAGGTAATTTCATTATGGAAAAGTTTTGAATTCGGTTTATTTTCACAATTCAAAATAACAGAATAGACCTTTTTAGATACGCCTCATAAATGCAACGTGATTTGTTCTTCAAGTTCTGTTATATTAGATGTGTTATAAGAGTGGATGGAGAAAAAATGAAAAAAATATTCGTCGCAATCGTTACCCTTGCATTGTTTTCTTTAATCGCCGGGTGCGATAAAGGAATTGAACCTGAACCCATTAAGACTGGAGTAACCGGTTTCAGCGGTAAAGTAACTTTTATAGGCAATTGGCCTGCAGATATAAAACGCACGCACGTTGTTCTTTTCAAAAATGCAATTACTACAAGCGCTGATTTTTTCCCACCCAATCTTTCGTTCGTGATTGATTCAATACCATACAGAACCACATCATTCACATACAATTCAGTTGATAATAATTTTATTCCGCTATTTACTTTGGCGCCGGGCGATTATAAATATCTGGTTGTTGCACAATCTAAAACAGATGTTCTTTCACTGAATAGAAAAGATTGGTTCATTGTTGGCATTTACAATGTTGGCAACGATCAATCGAAACCTAAGACTCTCACGATTCTGGATAGAGAGATGACAACCGGTGTAGATATTATCGTTGATTTCAACAATCCTCCGCCGCAGCCGCCAATGTAAAGCAATAAAGAATTACGACTCGAGAATTTATTTCTCAAAAAGAAAAGGGTCTTCAAATGAAAAAAATTTTTATTTTTATTACACTGCTTCCGGTTTTAGTTTCATTCGCTCAGTCGGGCGCCATTAAAGGAAAAGTAATTACAAATGAAAACGAACCGCTAATAAATGCAAATGTAATTATTATTGGAACTCAATTAGGCGTAGCTACATTACCGGACGGAACCTTCGAGATAAAGAATGTTCCGTTTGGTAAATATACTATTGAAGTATCACTAATTGGATACGGTAAGAAAAAAATATCTTTATTACTGACCGCAAAGACAAAGCCGGTTACAATTATTTTAACCGAAGAAGCCATTCAGAGCGAACAAATTGTAGTTAGCGCCGGCAAGTATGAACAAAGAGTTCAGGATCTTTCCGTAAGCACTGCAGTTTTAACACCGGATAATCTTTCAAGAAAGAATTATCTAACGTTTGATGGTGCACTCCGGTTTGTGCCCGGTGTGCAGATGAATCTTGAACAAGTCAGCATACGCGGTTCAAATGGTTACAGCAAAGGCGCCGGTGCACGCGTTCTTGTTGCGGTAAATGGAATTCCTCTCTATTCGGGAGACACCGGCGATATTGTGTGGGAACTGATTCCCGTTGCCGATATTGAGCGTATCGAAATTATTAAAGGTCCGGCAAGTTCTCTTTATGGTTCTACTGCAATCGGCGGCGTGATAAATATAATCACACGGTCGTCTGTAAAAAATCCGGTTACTCATTTCAGTTCATACATTGGTGCATACGATAAACCGGCATACGATATTTGGAAGTGGAACAACAATACAAGATTTTTTTATGGAGTCGAACTAACTCACTCCAATTCGGTAAATAATTTAAGCTATACTTTTTCATTGAAAAAATTTGATAACATGGGTTACCGCCAAAACGATTATGCAAAGCGCTATCTCGGTTATCTAAAATTAAATTATGATTTTACCAGCAAGAATCACTTATCATTTTTTGCAGATTTTCTCAACATGAACCGGGGAAATTTTCTTTATTGGAAAGATTCTCGGAATGCTCTTGTTCCCAAAGATGAAGATAACGGTAATACGGTTAAATCTAACCGGCTTTTTACCGGATTAATTTATCATCACAGTTTTAACAAAGATTTTAGCGCTGAATTCAAATCCAGTTTTTATCACACAAAATTTGCCGGTTACGGAATCGAGCTGACAACTTCCACCGCAGATCTTTTTCGCAATGAGCTTCTAACAAATATTAATTTATCGGATTCATTTGTTCTTACATCGGGTGTTGAAACATCTTATTCAATAATCTCTTCTAACATTTTTAAGAGTCCAAACTTTTTTGGTCTCGGCGCTTATGCACAAGGGGTGTGGAAAGTAAATCCAAATCTTTCATTAACTCTCGGCTTACGGTATGATTACATGAAACTCGATACTCTTAAAAGTGCTAATGCGGCGGCGCCAAAAGCTGGACTTAATTACAAGATAACAAAAGATTTTATTTTACGTGCATCGCTTGGAACTGGTTTTCGCGCACCCACTCCCTCGGAGGTTTTTACAACAGCGGCTGTCAGTGGCGGCATTGATGTTAAATCCAATCCGGATTTAAAAGCAGAAACCAGCATTTCATTCGAGGCAGGGGCTATTTATAACTATTCTAAAAATCTTCTATTCGATCTTGCATTCTATCAAAACGAATACAAAAATTTTATCGAACCGGTTTTAACTAACGAAGCAAAAATTCAATTTATAAATTTGAGCAGAGCGCGAATTCAAGGTGTTGAACTTAATGCCGATTGGTTTCTCGTTCCGGGTGAATTAAAAATGAAAGCGGGATACAATTATATGTGGACGCGCGATCTAGAAAAAAATACAGCAATGAAATACCGTCCGCTAAATTCCGTTTCTGCTCAATTGCAATACTCACCCTATCCGTTTGAATTCGGAATCGACTTTAGATACATGAGTAAAGTTGAAGAGATAGATTTTAATCTTACACAGCCGCCAATTGCGCTGGTAATAGACGGTGATAAACGCGTTCCGATTTATGTTACCGATATAAGTGTAGGATATAGTTTTCTTCTCAATACCGTTCCGGCAAAAATATACTTAAATGCTAAAAATATTTTTAATTATAATTACGTTGAGTTCATAGGCAACATTGCGCCGATTAGAAATTACTCTTTTAGTTTTGAAATATTTCTTTAAGAAAATTTATTACATCTAGATTTCACCTATTATAGATCCTTACAAATTGAAATACGTTCCAACTTTGGAAGAAGCAGAAAAGTTTTTAAATCAGTGAAGAAACCGCTTTCTGAATTAGAGAGACTCCAATAGAAATATAATATTGAGACCAATATAAAAAAACCTGAAGATATTCTAACAGCTTGGTTGCAAGCTGTTAATAATGGAGAAATAGAAAACCTTCTCGCTCTATACAATGAGAATGCTGTTTTTAATTCCAACATTCTCAAATAGAATATTAAATAGTCATGCAAAAGTTCGCAACTATTTTGAACAACTTAAAACTCGTGACAAACTCAGTGTTACCCTGCATGAAAAATTTGTTAATGTCCAGAAAATAACGGAAACCATTTATGCTTTATCTGGAATTTACTGCTGGCGGTATGCTGTTGATGATGAGCTGCTTAGCTTTAAAGCTAGATTCAGTTACGTTCTTGATCTTTCATTAACAAGCCCTATTATTCATCATCATTCATCACAAATTCCACGCATGCTTTAATGTATCGAGTAATTGATTATGCCTGCATTAGTCCATTGTCTAGACCTCGACTTCACTCGGTCTGACATTCTTACTATTAGTTTGCTTCGCGGAGTTTATACTGAACAAAGTGAATGTGCTCGCCAAGACAAGTTTCAGTATCTTTTAGATGTAAATAATTTTCGGAGAATAGATGAACTCAAAATGGATTAAAGAATTTCCAGCAGCAATTACCATATGCGATACAAACGGAATTATAACCGGGATGAATGAAAAATCTGCCTCAGTATTCGAGAATGATGGCGGATACGATTTGATTGGGAAAAATATGTTCGGCTGCCATACCGATGCATTAAATGAAAAGATCAAAGAGATTATGAATAAACAGAAACCGAATGTTTATACGATCGAAAAGAACGGAAAGAAAAAACTTATTTATCAATCACCCTGGTTTGAGAACGGTGAGATGAAAGGTCTGGTGGAATTATCTATTGAAATTCCTTTTGAAGTGCCTCACTTCATCAGATAAAAGATTGGCGCGATTGTTTTTGGTTTATCCGGCGTTTTCTTTTTTTCATCTTCTTCCCGGGTTACTTCAACCGTTTACTTTAGCTTATAATGTGCGTTCCTGCTTCAATCTTGCAGACATAAACCAGCGGTTTCCTGCCGTATTTTTTCTTATAAGCTTCTTCTATAAAGCGCTGAAATTTTTTAACCATGCTTTTATACACCAAATTAATTGTGCATCCGCCGAACCCGCCTCCCATCATTCTTGCGCCAATCACTTTGTCGCTGTACAAAGCTTCTTCTGCTAAAAAATCCAGTTCTTTGCAGCTAACTTCATACTCATCGCGCAGACCACGATGCGATTCATACATTCTTTGTCCGAACGAATCAAAATCGCTTTTCTCCAAATCCTCGCATGATTTCGTTACACGCTCATTTTCTTCAACAACAAATTTACACCGGCGGAAAATTACTTCATCAATATTTGCTCTGTGAGAATGGAGTAGATCAAGCGATATATCACGTAAACTTTTTATTTCCGGATTATATTTCTGCATAATTTTAACTCCGCTTTCACACTGAGATCGGCGGGTGTTATATTCCGATGAAGCGAGCGAATGAGTAACCATTGTGTTGCACAGAACGATTCTTAAATCATCATTGATGAAAGGATGGTATTCACACTCAAGCGAACGGCAGTCAATTTTTAAAACTGTTTGCTGCGCTCCGAAAATATTTATGTATTGATCCATGATTCCGCAGTTCACGCCCACGAATTCATTTTCAGCTTTCTGAGCAAGCTTAACTAGTGAAAGTTTATCAATACCCAGATTAAAAATGTGATTAAGCGAAAATGCTAAACCGGCTTCGAGTGCTGCAGAAGATGATAAACCGGCGCCGAGCGGAATATCTCCGCTGAATACGCAGTTGAATCCAGTTATTTTCTTTCCTGCTTTATTAAGTTGATCAACAACTCCCATCAAATAATTTGGCCAATTTTTTTCTTGATGCTCTATGCTTGCTACTTGATACTCGAAATAATCATTCATATCAATTGCAAAAAGCTTGCATTGTCCATCACTGCGCGGGGAGATTGCAAAGTAGATTGCTTTATCAATTGCGGCGGGAAGAACAAAACCCATATTGTAATCCGTATGCTCGCCTATAAGATTAACTCTGCCGGGCGAACGGACAAGTAAAGGTTCTTCATTGAATAATTTTTTGAATTTCTTTCGAACTGTTTCAGCAAGTACCATATAACATGAATTTAGTGTGGTAAAATTTGAGTAACCTTATTCTGAATCCTTTATCCGGATAATTATACGGTTTTATGAGATAACTGCAATATGAGTCATTCATTAAAGGATTGGCTTATGATAAAATAATGGAATATCCGGCGGAAGATTTTCATCATCAGCAGAACAACTTATAAAAGTAAGTAACGTTAAAAGCAAAAATATCTTTTTTATGATTCTACCTAAATTTCTTACACAGTTTGATTTCTTGTTTTCCAGTACATAAATCCGCCGAAGAAAAACATTATGGCGCCCCACCAAATTGCCGGATGTATTTCTGCAAGAACTGTTTTAACCGCCGGAGGATTCAATAATTGATAAATCCCGGATAGAAATATTACGCCGCCCATCACCATTAAAATCAATCCAACAAAAAACCAGATAGGTTTCATTTTAGGTGTCAACATTTTTCGAATTCTCCTTTATGTCATTACAGCCCAAGCTCGAAATGACAAACTTTTTAATTACCAAAAAAGAATATTTAAAATTACTAACACGATCAACGAAATAATTGCAGCGAACTCAGGACGTTTTATAAACGGCAAATGCTGATCATGCTTTTCATCTGTTAATCCTTTTACCAATCCAACTAGTTCTTCTTTTGGTTTTCTTTTTGTAAAGAGACTAATAAGAATTGTAATTGCCGCACAGATAGACCAAGCCCACCAAGCGCGCCAGAAATTTGCCGCCATATCGCTTTGAGTGCCCGACATCGTAATTATACTTTCACTGAACCAATGAAACTTTACCGCCAGCCACATGAAGAATGATGATGACATTCCGGCAACCAGTCCCCAGAAAGCACCGTTAGGAGTAATCCACCAGACAAACATTCCAAGAAGCATTGTAGCAAATAGAGGCGCGTTAACCCAAGAGAAGATCGCCTGCATATAATCCATGATACTTGGAAAACTTTTTGCCCAATAAGCAGTACCGAGAGAAATGATAACACCGACAATGGTTGATGCGCGACCCATCCAAAGTAAATGAGCATCCGACGCTTTTCTATTCAAAACTGATTTGTAAATATCATAAGTCCACACCGTATTGAAAGCGCTGATATTACCTGCTTGCCCTGCCATGAATCCTGCAAGCAAAGCCGTTACACCAAGTCCTACTAAACCGGATGGATAATATCTCGCAATCAAAAGAGGAAGCGCCGAATCATAATTAATTTGTCCTCCATCCTGCAAAAGTTTGAATCCGCTTTTCGGATCTATTGAGAGAGCAATTGCTATCAATCCTGAAATAATTACTAAGAACGGAATTGCCATTTTAAAGAATGATGCAAGAATGGGAGTCATGCGCGCCGATCGTAAATCTTTTGCCGAAAACGCACGCTGAACAACAAGAAAGTCCGTGGTCCAATATCCAAATGACAAAACGAATCCCAACCCCAAAACAATTCCTCCCCAATGAATAAACATTCCGTTCTGTGTTGGATCTGATGCTGTTGACCAGAGAGTTGTAAAAGAAACCTGTGAACTGTATTCATTAATTCGCGCCATTATTTCTTTCAGACTGCCGATTTCAATTATTCCGAGGAGCGAAACGAGAAACAAGCCAAACCAAATCATGAAGAACTGAATTATTTCAGTAAAGATTGCGGACATCAATCCGCTTAACCCGACATAGCCGGCAACAGTTAATGCTGAAACCCACATACTTATATCCCAATTCCATCCGAGAAATGTATGAAGGACAAGCGCCATTGCATAAAGATTTATTCCCGAAACAAGTAATGTCATAATCGCAAACGCTATTCCGTTTAACACACGTGTTTTTTCATCGAAGCGGAGTTTTAGATAACCGGGAACGGATTTTATTTTGCTGCTGTAGTAAAACGGCATCATGTAAATTCCAAGGAAGAGCATTGCAGGTATTGCGCCTATCCAATAAAAATGGGCAACATACATTCCATATTTAAATGTATTACCTGTCATTCCAAGAAGTTCGAGTGCGCCAAGATTTGCAGATAGAAATGCGAGCCCGGCAACCCACGAAGAGTTTTTTCTGCCGGCAAGAAAGAAATCATCTTGACTTGTAGTGAATTTGCGAAGATACCATCCGATGCCGAGGACAAATGCAAAATAAATTAGAATGATTATCCAATCAACAAAGGTTAGACCTATTGCTTGCATAACTCTTCCTCATTATTGGAACAATAAAATTGTTTCGTACTTAGGAAATAATTTTTTTTTAGTTCGTCTTACAACTTTTTCTTTTTGTTTGGTTAAAAAAGAGAGACGAATTTCTGCGGTGGGACCGTTATTAACAACTTCAATTTCACAATTAAACGCATTGTTAGATTGCTTGGGGAAAAGACTAATCTGTTGTTGGGGTTCAAGTGTTATTGGCAGCATGTTTCCTAAAAAAGAATAATTAGGTTACCGTTAAACTCTAACAAAATTTATAAAAATTGATTTTCTATTCCTAATAAGAAAATAATTTTCCCCAAAAAATATTTTTAGAAAAAAAATATTTTTCATTGACAATTGTTATTTCATTTCAATCGAAATTTCATGTTTTACAAATTCATTACCGTTTCCCAAAATATGGATCTTTAGTTTTCCATTATTCAGATATGCGCCCGAAATTGATTTTGCCAATTCGCCATTCTCAGTTCCTAATTCGTAATCCTTTCCAGGTTTTCCTTCACAGCTAATTGTAAGTTTCTTCCCTTCCAGTTTTTGTGAAATGATCTTCAAACCTTCATTAGTAGCGCCAATTGGTATTGATTCCAGCAACGAATAAATTGCAACAGTGGGTTTATAATCAATTATAATTTCATTTTTCTCTTTTGTTTTGAAATTTATTTCGTATTAGAAAACCACGTCCTTTGGGCGTGGTAGTTTACTCTGGAGGCGGTTCAAATGCTGAATCACAATTTCGTCAGAGTTAGCTGCCCAATCCATTTGAGCTATATAGTTATTGCGGGGATCGCCGGGGACTTTCATCCATACTGTTGTTCCGCCGGATGCACTTACAACTCCAACTTTACCTGCCGAATTTGTTGTTCCGGCTTTTGGATATTGAACCGGAATAATTTTAGAATAAAGTGAATCGGTGTTGTTGATCATATAAAATACACCTACGCCGGATGCGTCAAGCTGCCAATATGCGATTGATTTACTATCGGGGCTCCATCGAAATCCGTCGCGCAGATCGAGTTCTTCTTCATAAACCCAGTCGAATGTTCCGTTGATGATTGTTGTAGAACCGTCAAATGTTAATTGAGTAATTTTCCCATCCGAAAGATTTTCTACATAAACGTTATGCTCTCTAACATAACCGACCATCTTTTCATCCGGAGAAAATTTTGCGAACATCAATGTTGATGGCTTGGCATCGCCGCCCATTTTTTGAAGCTTTTCTGTTTCCAAATTAAGAACATAGTAATCGCCTTTTGTATTTTGACGCCATACGCGTGCTGTATTCGTGAAGATCATCAGCATATCACTTTTAGGCGACCAGATATAATTGCTGATTGATAATGGTTTAGTTTGTCCTTCAGGAATTAAAAGTTTAGCTGAAACCATAACTTCTCTCGCGCCGGTTTCGGTTTCGTATTTAACGATATCTTTCCCGCCGGGTACATCTTTGGACGAATCAAGAGCTGTATAATACTTTCCATCTTCTATGAAACGAGCGGGTCCAAAACGCTCACCCATGAATTCGGAACTGTTGAAGATTCGATCAATTGTTAGAAGTGATTTATCATCTTGCTAGGCGTAATACGGTTGAACGAAAATTACAAGAAGGAACAGAAAATAAAATTTTCTAAATTTTTTCATAATTGCCTCAATTATTTCGAATTGGTAATAAATTGACTTTGATTTGACATTCGGTCATTTTTTTATGTTCTGGGGATATTGTTAAAAGTGAAATAGGATGTTATACTATCTCTACCCTGGGCTCACTTTCCGTCCTTATACTTCTTGCCTCTCACGTCTTACTTCTCACATTTCACGTTCATTGTACCCCCAGCAGGAGTCGAACCTGCGCGCATGGCTCCGGAGGCCACTGCTCTATCCACTGAGCTATGGGGGTAAAGAAATTATATTTCTGATTTATAAGTTATGAATTATAATTCAATAAAATAAATCTTCTACTATTGTAAAATTATGGGTGGTTCTAAAAACTTCAATATCCTTGGCGACCTTTGCTTGTGCCGTGAAGTTAAAGAAAAGTTTTTTGACAAGCTGTAATAAAGATGATACAATCTCTCAATCAATTGTGCAAAGAGAGCCGAAGTATCG
>JAJYXU010000143.1 GCA_021801605.1 Bacteroidota bacterium | reverse complement strand
CGGCACTGGCAGATTGGCATTTCAACTCGGCAACAAGTTCAGCAAGTATGATGGAGTAGATCTTTCAAAAAGAAATATTGAATCTGCATTAAAAAATCTTTCCAAAAATCCTTCTGAAAAAATTTCATTTCATCACGCCGATGCTAAAACTTTTTTACAATCTCAAAATAGACAATATGATTTTGCGGTAATCTCATACGTTATTCACGAAGTGGATGAGGATAAAAGAGAAAATATTTTACTTGCACTTTCTGAGTCGGTAAATAAAATAATTGTTGTTGATTATTTGTATCCTCGTCCAAACAATTTCTGGTCAATCCTAAATGTGGCAGTTGAATTTGCCGCCGGAAGCGAACATTACAGAAATTTCAAATCATATCTTGCCAGAAAGGGGATTGGCGGACTTGCAGAAAGAACGGGATTAAAAATTGTTAAAGAAATAAAAAAAACACCGTTGACTACGCACATTGTGGTATTAGGTAAATAGGGATAGGTAATTTTAACGGCATTAAATTGAACATGTATCTTTAAATTGATCTATAGATATAAACGATATTCATCTTCGTAACAACTTTAGGTCGTTAAGGTTTCTTTGGCAGCGTGAACGAAATTGTTGTCCCTTGTCCGGCTTCACTTGTTACGGATATGGTTCCGCCGTGTTTTTCTACAAATTCCTTGCAGATAATTAGACCGAGTCCTGTTCCTTTTTCATCGTTTGTCCCTTTGGATGTTGCATGCGCATTAATCTTGAAAAGATTATTTGCAATCTCCGGTTTCATTCCCACGCCGTTGTCTTCAATTTCTACTTTAATGGATTGTCCATTATCAAAAGCATTTATTTTTATAATGCCTTCGGCATTTGTAAACTTAATTGCATTCGAAACAAGATTACGAACTACGGTTTCAACCATATCCGGATCGGCAAATGCAAATATATTTTCGTTAAAGTCTGATTGTAATTCAATTCTTTTATTAACAGCAGCAATATTTTGAGATCTAATTACGGAGTGGATTATTTCAGCCAATGATATTTCTTTGGGATTATAATCTGCCCGGTTTAGATTTAGTCGTGCCCATGTTAAAAGATTATCAATGAGTGATAAAAGACTTTTTAAGGATAACTGAATATTATCTATGTAAAATTTCTTGTCTTCTTCAGAAAGCTCCGCATAATCTTCCGATAAAATTTCTGCAAAACCAAGCATGCCGGTAAAAGGGCTGCGTAAATCGTGAGCTACAATCGAAAAGAATTTGTCTTTCTGTTTATTCAATTCTTCAAGTTTCTTTTGTGTGTCTATAAGCGCATTCTGAAATTCAATTCTTCTTGTTATATCGTCCATTACGCCTACAATTCCTACTACGTTATTATTTTCATCAAACATGGGAGCTTTGTTAATATTTAACCAGCGGGTAGTTCCATTGGCAAGAGTAGTTTGCCGTTCAATGTTGCTTAAGGAAATTTTGTTTTTAATAATGGCTTCATCTTCTTCATTAGCTAACCATTGTTCATTTCGTGGAACTAACTTCTCATTATTGCGAAGTAGAACTTTTTCTTTATCAACTTTAAAGAAATCCAGAAAGGATTTATTTAAGAGGGTAAACTTTTTTTCTATGTCTTTAACGAATATTAGCGCAGGAGCAGTATTGATAATTGTGTCTAATTCTTTTCTGCTTTCTGCAATTTCTGCTGCTAACCTTCTGCGTTTTTTTACATCGGAAGTAATTATGACGAATAGGGCAGTGAGCAGAAAAATGTAAGTTATTATTAGAATCAAGAAATAATTTAGATTCTTATTGATCTTCGAATGTAATACTTGAATCTGTTCTAAAGTTGCTTGTTCTTCTTCATCGTCTAATAGCTGCCAAAAGTTATCAAGCTTTTTGTAAATGTTTTCTTCAATTCTGATTATTTCCAGATCAAAAATTTTTGCGTTTCTAATTGAGAAGGAGAGATGGTTTATCTTATATAATTCATTCCGGATAGTTCTTTGAAGTGGTAAAAATAATTTGAAAAATCTCGGCTTATCTTTGACTAACGATTCTAACCGTAATAGATTATTTTGCAACGAATCCAGATTGGCGAAATATTTAACGGAATCTTTTTTGCTTCCGGTTAAGATAAACCGTTTACTGCTTATCTCAAGTTTTTGAATGGAAGCAAGAATATCTTGAGTAGCAGAACGCAATTCCGTGTTTAGTGCAATTACATCCGAACTTTGATGCAGTTCTTTTTTGGATAGATAAAGTATAGCGCTAAGCGAAACAACCACCAAAATTGAAATGACCCAACTGATTGCAATTTTTCTTTCAATTGGAATACCGCGCCATTTATTTAGTATAGAAACATTTTTTCTCATGTAAACATCTAATTATATAACCAGTCCTGTAAATTATAATGTAAACCGTTAAATCGGCTCTAACATTGTGCTTTGTTTTTCTGTAGGTTGTCTCAAAAGATAGTTTGTCCTCACAAAACGAAGTATATCATTTTTTTTGATAAAAACAAAAAATTCCCTTAAGAGTAGCGCGTACGGGGGTCGAACCCGTGATCTCCGCCTTGAGAGGGCGGCGTCCTGGACCACTAGACGAACGCGCCATTTGATTTTACGCAACGCAAAAATAGCTCAATGAATGCAATAAACAAAAGATTACTTCACTCTTAGTTAAAGTTTTGGTATTGGCTCGGGCACTTTACCGCAGTATAACTATCAAAAGAGAGACCTCTGAAAAATAGAATTGTACAGGACTGCAACATTTTTAATAGCACACAGATGACGCGGATTTGGCAGATTTTCGCGGATTAAATCTGTGTTAATCAGTTTAATCTGTGTCATCTGCGTTCTATTCTTAATTTTTCAGAGGTCTCAAAAGAAATATTCTTACAGAAAAATGAATCTGGTTATTGTTATTTACTACTGGCTGGTTTGTTAGCAGGTATTTTAAGCTGATTTTAAGCAATTTTAGTTTATTTTTTAATTCACAGAACTAAAATTATCAACATTTTTTATTTAGCCATTTTCCTCTTTATATCTGAGGCAAAACTTTGTAATTTACAATTGTAAATTAATTAATCGAGACCTCTGAAAAATAGAATTGTACAGGACGCAACATTTTTAATAGCACACAGATGACGCGGATTTGGCAGATTTTCGCGGATTAAATCTGCGTTAATCCGTTTAATCTGTGTCATCTGCGTTCTATTCTTAATTTTTCAGAGGTCTCTAATCATTACTTTGAAAGGGTTTTATGTGCATTTATTCACACGTAAATAAAAATTACTAAAAGAATTTAGTTTAGGCATGTATTAATGGAAAAGGAATTAAAACCGGCAGTAATAGCCCTATCCACTGCAATAAGCATCATAATCATAATAGGTGCATATCTTTACTTTTCTTATGAAGAACAGACTATCAAAACAGAGAAACATAATGAGCTAAAAGCAATTGCAGAACTTAAAATTTCTCAAATTGCCAACTGGAATAAGGAAAGATTTACTGACGCAAAAATTTTTTCGCAAAGTCCTTTTTTTGTTAATGGTCTGGAAAACTGGGTTGGTTCTAAATCAAATCTTTCTGTCGGATCGGAAATATTGAAAAGATTAGCTTTGATTAATACCGACTCTCTTTACAGCGATGTTATGATTACCGATGCCAAAGGGAAATTGCTCCTCTCTTTAGACCCGAAGTTTCAGCAAATAGATTCCACAACAGAAGGATTTGTTAAAAAAGCCGCCGCAGAAAAAAAAATAATCAGTACAGATTTATACCGGTGTCAACCGGACAATGAAATTCATCTGGATTTCATTGCACCGGTTATCGGCAAAGATAATGTTGTAATAGCCGCCTTAATCTTACGTGTTAATCCCGATAATTATTTGTACCCATTAATAAATGAATGGCCTACAACAAGCAAAACTTCCGAGACTTTAATTATAAAAAAAGACGGCGACAGCGTTCTTTATTTAAATGAACTGAGTCATAGTAAAAATACCGCGCTGAAATTTCGCATATCATTATCACAAAAAGAAGTTCCGGCAGTTCAAGCTGTACTTGGTTACAACGGAATTTTTGAAGGTATGAGTTATCATGGCGTTAAGGTGCTGGCTTACATTAGCCCGGTACATGGTACTTCATGGGTGATGATCGCTCAAGAAGATGAGAGTGAAATTTACGCCAGTCTCTATTTTAGGGAAAAAGTAATTATCTCATTTACAATTCTTTTAATAGTTGTTTTGAGTGTGGGGCTTATCTGGTATTACCATTACCGCCAAAGAAATATTTATAGAGAACTTTTCGTTAAGGAAAAAGAACTGCGCGAATACCATGAAGAATTTAGAACTATCCTTTATAGCATAGGAGACGGTGTAATTACTACCGATATAAACGGCAGCGTTAAACAAATGAACTATGTTGCCGAAGAGCTTACCGGATGGAATGAAACGGAAGGCATTGGAAAACCGATTGAAGAAATTTTCAAGATTATTAATGAAGGAACAAGAAATAAAGTTGATAATCCCGTTCATAAAGTGTTGAAGGAAGGAGTTATTATAGGGCTTGCAAATCATACACTCTTAATTTCAAAAGACGGAAGAGAAACTCCAATTGCCGATAGCGGCGCACCGATTCGCGATGAGAAAGGAGAAATTGAAGGTGTGGTTTTAGTCTTCCGTGATAAAACTGAAGAACACAAAGCCGAAAAACTTATCCGCCAGAGTGAGGCACGTTTAAGACGTGCTGAGCTTGCATCTAAAGCCGGAAACTGGGAATTGAATCTTACAACACAGACTATAGTTGCTTCTGAAGGGGCTTCGAAAATTTATGGAGTTGATTGGGATGAAATTAGTTATGAAGTTGTTAAAAAAGTAGCTCTGCCGGAATACCGCGAGATGATGGATGCTGCGCTCAAAAATTTACTCGAAAAGAATGAACAATATGACATTGAATTCAAAATTAAAACTGCCGATACCGGCAAAATAAAAGATATTCATTCAGTCGCTCAGTATGATAAAGAGAACAAAATTCTCTTTGGCGTTATTCAAGATATTACCGATAGAAAGAGAATTGAAACCGCATTGGTTGATAGTGAAGAAAAAATGCGGATGATTGTTGAAGGCACGCCCCATCTTTTCTTTTATACGCAAGATATCAATGCAGAAGTTACTTACATTTCTCCATCAGTCGAAAAAATAACCGGATATACTGTTGGTCAATGGCTCGGTCAAAAACATTGGTTCGTTACCGATTCTGAAATTAACAAACTTGCTAAGGAAAAAACACATGCGCATCTCCGTGGTGAATTTACTAAAGAACCTGTTTTTGTTGAAATTGCACGCACTAATGGTTCTAATATTCTACTCGAGATTTATGAAAATCCAATTATAAAGGAGAACAAAGTTGTTGGGATCCATGGTGTAGCACATGATATAACCGAACGCATTGAAGCGCAAAATACAATAGAGAATTCGCTCAAAGAAAAAGAAATTTTGCTAAAAGAAATCCATCACCGGGTTAAAAATAATTTCCAGAGAATTATAAGTCTAATCGAATTGCAGACACAACCCATCGAAGACCAACAGATTTTGGAAATATTTGAAGATCTGCAAAATCGTCTTCGCACTATGTCTTTAATTCACGAACTGATGTACAGCACGGGGGACTATGCCGGTGTTGATGTTAAAAACTACATCGAACGACTCACAAGCTATTTAGTCAAAACATATTCTTCTTCATGCAACGTAAAATTAAATTTAGATTTGGAAAACCACAGTCTCGATTTAGAGACTATAATTCCGTGCGGATTAATTACAAACGAAATAATTACAAACTCTCTAAAATATGCCTTCCCGGATGAAGCCGAAGGCAGTATTAACATCTCATTCAAAAAGATAAACGGTGAATTTTGCCTCACATTTTTCGATGATGGAATTGGTATGAAAAATAAAGTCAACTTTGAAAATATTAATTCGCTCGGTCTGCGGCTCGTTAATCTTCTTACAAAACAACTAAGAGGCACGCTGGAAGTCGTTCAGCCGGATAAAGGTTTGCAGTTCATAATTAAATTCAAAGGAGAAAGCTGAATTGGACAACCAACTTAACCCGAAAGCTAATATCCTTATTGTGGATGACGACGTTCTTATTGCCGAAAGCAACAAGTTCCTCTTAAAAAAATCCGGTTACAATAGTGTTGGAATTGCCGCTGATGGTACGCAAGCCATAAAATTGGCAAAAGAAAAACAACCAGACTTAATTTTGATGGATATCAATCTTGGCGGCTCTATTGATGGAATTACAGCCGCCGAAGAAATTCAAAAATTTGCCGATATACCGTTTATCTTCCTTACCGCTTATTCAGATCCCGCAACTATTGAACGCGCAAAAAAAATCGGTCCGTTCGGATATTTAATTAAACCGTTCAATAACCGCGAACTGATTGTTGCAATCGAGACTTCCCTTTACAAACATTCCTACGATAAAAAAATTAAAGAACAGGAGCTGTTATTTAGAACCATCGCTAATTTTGCTTACGAATGGGAATTCTGGCTTCTGCCCGATTTGCAGTTTAAGTATTGTTCTCCATCGTGTCAAAGAGTTACCGGCTATAAAGCCGAAGAATTTACCGCTAATCCAAAATTACTTTTTGATATTGTTCATCCCGATGATAGGGATGCGTTCGAAAAACATATTCAAAATAATTATCGCGATAAAAAAGATGAGATTGTTGCCGACTTTCAATTTAGGATTATTGATAAGCAGGACACAGTAAAATTTATTAGCCAAGCGTGCAGTTCAATTTTTGATGACAAAAACAATTACCTGGGCAGAAGAGGTACAAACGTAGATATTACCGCTCGAAAACTTGCCGAGGAACAACTTCAAGAAGCAAATCTCGGTCTCCAATTAGCAATTGACGGCGGAGAGCTTGGTACTTTTGACGCTGATATCACCAACGGAAAAGTTAATGTGAATGACCGTTATCTTACTATGCTGGGTTACTCGCCCGGTGATATTGAGATGACTAAAGAACTTTGGATGCGGCTGATTCATCCTGAAGATTTACCGGAAGTTCTTGATCTCTCAAATAAAATTGAATCCGGCGAAATTAAAAGTATGGAAATCGAATACCGGATAAAACACAAATTGGGTAATTGGATTTGGATTTTTGACAAAGCTAAAGGTTTTAATTACGATGCTGAGGGAAAGCCAACCAGGGCTGCCGGGACTCACCGTGATATTACGTCAAACAAACAAGCAGAAGAGGCGCTGCGCCAGAGCGAAGAAAAATTCCGCAGTATATTTGAGGACCATTCAGCTCTTAAACTTTTAATTGATCCCGATACCGGAAATATTGTTGACGCGAACAAAGCTGCTGCTGAGTATTACGGTTGGACGCTCGATGAACTGAAGCAAATGAAAATCCAGCAGATAAATACTCTGCCGGCTGAACAAGTTTTGGATACTCTGCAAAGAATAAAGACTCAAAAACAAACACATTTTGAATTCAGGCACCGGCTTAAAGACGGCTCAATTAGAAATGTAGAAATATTTAGCAGTAAAATTGAAATCGGCGGAAAAGTTTATTTGCATTCGATCAATCATGATATTACCGGTAAAGTTGAAAAAGAAAACGAGTTAATAAAATACCGCGAACATCTTGAAGAATTAGTTGAAACAAGAACCGAAGAACTAGACCGGGTGAATGTTAATTTGAGAGAACAGCTTCAAAAAGAAAAAGAACTTGAAATGATGTTAAGGAAGTCGCTTGGTAAGGAGAAAGAACTTAACGAACTAAAAACAAGATTCATTTCTACCGCTTCTCACGAGTTTAGAACACCGCTTACTACAGTTCTGGCTTCGGCTGAGATGATACAGCGTTACGGTAAAAAATGGAATGAAGAAAAATATAACGAGTATATTGATAAAATAAAAAAATCCGTGGGCTATTTAATAAAGCTTATAGATGATGTATTGACAATTAGCCGTACCGAAAGCGGTAAAATTTTGTTTAATCCGGATATGGTTGATCTCTATAAATTGTGTACTGAAATAATAGAAGAAACAAAATCCAATATAAACCGGAAACATAATTTTGTATTCAATTTCTCAATGAGAAAAATAAAGTACAATCTGGATCCTAAACTGTTAAAATTTATCTTAACAAATTTGCTTTCGAACGCATTTAAGTATTCACCGGAAGGGGGTAAAATTGAACTTTCCGTTTCATATAAGAAAGATCTCATAGAGATAACTGTTGCAGATGAAGGAATTGGAATACCGACTGAAGATATGATACACTTATTTGAACCGTTCCACCGCTCTGCCAATACGGTTGAAATACCGGGCACAGGTTTAGGACTCTCAATTGTTAAACATGCAGTTGAATTACACAAAGGTAAAATAGTTCTTAAGTCCGAACTTGGAAAAGGAACAACGTTTACTGTTGATATTCCTAAGAGGCAAAAATGAAAAAAATATTGATTATAGAAGACGAGAAAGATATTCGGGAAGTTATCAATGCTCTGCTCACAGAAGAAGGTTACGCAGTTTATTCTGCTAAGAACGGAAAAGATGGAATAGAACTAGCGAAGAATGAGATTCCAAACTTGATAATTTGTGATATAATGTTGCCCGGCATAGATGGATACACTGTTCTAAAAGAGTTGTCTAAAAACAATAACACAAAATCAATTCCTTTCATTTTTTTAACTGCAAAAGTTGAAAGAGATGATTTACGGTTGGGAATGGAACTTGGAGCCGACGATTACTTATTTAAACCGTACAAATCGGAAGAACTTCTGAAATCAATCTCATCACGTTTGAACAGAATAGAAACATTAAAAGCGGAATTTACCAAAACCAAGGAAGATTCTGCTCAAAAGAAGTATACCATTGATGATAAAATTTTTATACATGCCAACGGGAGTTCGCATCTTATAAGAATTAATGAAATATTATTTATTGCCGCAGAAAGACAGTACTCTTCCTTAAAACTGCTGGATGGGAAATCATACTTACTAAGAAAATCTATTTCTAAATGGGAAGAACTTCTGCCCCGCAAAAATTTTATGCGGATACACCGTTCTACAATTATTAATATAGACTATTTGGTAAAGATGGAAAAATGGTTTAACTCAAGTTTTTTGGTACATCTTAAAAATGTTCCCGAGCCATTTGAGATCAGTAAAAGATACGCAACTAAACTAAGGCAGAATACTGCTTAACAATTCTCTTAACAATTTTAAGGGTATCTCTAATAACTTCAAAAGCTAATCTGCGAAAATCCGTTTACCCCGGGGAATAGTATTATCAATATTCAATAAGAATTCAAATTTCACTTTATTACACGGGGTAAATCGGTGTCCTATTTTTTAAATAATAGTTTTTAGAGACACCTTTAATATTTTCGTTTCTCTCAACATCCCCGTTGAAACAATTCTAATCCGTTTGAAACATTTTCATTAATAAATCTCCTTTCCACTTCGAATATTGATCATACAATTAACGGAGAAATCTATGAAGACAATTCTTGTTGTAGAAGATGAGATGGAGATAAGGATGAGTTTGCAAGAGATGCTTGAGAACGAAGGGTTTAATGTTTTAAGCGCAGCAAACGGTAAGGAAGGATTTGAACTCTCCATTTCAAAAGAACCCGACCTTATTCTAAGCGATATTCTTATGCCTCAGATGAACGGTTATGAATTGCTAAAAAAACTTCAAGAGAATCCTTCTACAGCCGCTACCCCATTCATTTTTCTTACAGCTAAAGTTGGTGCGCACGATTTTAGAAGAGGAATGATCTCCGGAGCTGATGATTATCTAATGAAACCGTTTAGAATTGATGAAGTGTTAGGCGCAATCAATACCCGTTTAAGAAAAAAAGAGAACTATCAATCAGTTGTAGAAAATTTCAGAAATACATTGATAAAAAAAGTACCTCACGAATTACGCACGCCGCTGGTTGGAATTTTGGGATTCTCTGAAATAATTGAAAACGATATTGAAGATCTGACCAAAGAAGAACTGAAACAGATGGCTAAGAAAATCCGCTCTTCCGGAAAACGGCTTCACAGAAGAATTGAAAAATTTTTAGTCTATGCTGAACTATTCTCTTTGAATAAAGAAAATCTTGCTACGGGCAATTTAGCACTGCATGAATATGAAGTTGAACCGGAATATTTAGTAACTCATTTAAAAAGTAAAATCGCAGAGTTCGAAAGAACGGAAGATTTAAAAATTCATTTTGAAAAAGGCAAAATGAACGTCAACATAATGCATTTTGAAACTGTGCTTGAAGAATTAATTGAAAATTCAGCAAAGTTTTCCTCACCGGGCAGCGCAATAGAAATCAGCGGCAAATCTAACGGTCAATATTATAAAACAAAAGTTACCGATCATGGAATCGGTATGAAATCACCGGATAAAACCCAGATAGCACTATTTAATCAACTTGGAAAAGAAGATACGTTCAAAGAAGGGTTAGGAATTGGTCTTGCCATAGTGAAAGCAATAATAGAATTACACAACGGCTACTTAAATATTGAAAGCGAAGAAGGCATTAATACAATAGTAGAATTTGGAATTCCATTAAGCAGTAATCATAAGGACTTGTTGATGCCGCAGTCCATCAGGAATAAGTTCTGAATAATGATGAAGAATTCATGAGGCGTATCTAAAAAGGTCTTTTATGCAATTTTACTATATGAAGTGCGGTTCTAAAAATATCAATCCGTCAGCTGACAGACTCTGCATACTTTGTTCCGACTTTGTCGGGATTAAATATTTACATACGATAATTTTTAGAACCGACCTGAATACAAACCCAATTCAAAATATTTTTACTTTAGATATACCTTTTTAGAGAAGACTCATTCATAGAGACCTCTGAAAAATTAAGAATAGAACGCAGATGACACAGATTAAACGGATTAACGCAGATTTAATCCGCGAAAATCTGCCAAATCCGCGTCATCTGTGTGCTATTAAAAATGTTGCAGTTCTGTACAATTCTATTTTTCAGAGGTCCCTAGAGCAACACCCGTATGCAATTATTCTAAGCTGTTCGGATTCCATGTTCCTCCCGAATTAATTGCAGTAAAATTATTACATACGGAAATTGAAGAATAATAATTTTTGACAATAACATTACTTAACATACAAAAGGAAAAACAAAATGAAATGGTTTTATGATATGAAAATTAGTAAAAAGTTAATCGGCAGCTTCTCTCTTGTAGCTTTAATTGCTGCATTCATTGGTTACACAGGCGTTAGCAAGATGTCTTTAATGAATGATAATGCAAAACAAATGTACGATGATCGGGCTGTCCCTGTAGTAGAATTGAGCAACACGGAGCAGGAAGTCTACGAGATTCGTCTCTCCGTTGCAAATCTCGTAGCAGCAAAGGATCCATCCGAGCGGGCAATGCTTAACAAGGCAATCTCGGATCATGAGAAAAAGGCAGATGAACTTATGGCAAAGTTCGCTGCTACAAATTTGAATCCTGAAGAGAAAAGGTTATTTGAAGAATATAAAAAATCATGGGAGGGATTCAAGCCAGCTGTGGAGAAAGGTGTTCAATTGGCACTTGGAGGAGATGAAACAGCAGCGCATGAATTCGAAGCCGGTGAATTTGATCTTGATGCAAAAAGAATAACCGAAGAATTAGACAGTCTTGTTACCTCAGAGGAACATCTTGCAGATTCTTTGGATCAGGAAATCGGAAAAGAATATAGTTCTGCAAGCATAGAAATATACTTAATCTTAGGAGTTGGTATTGCATTTGCTTTTTTAATAGGGATTTTTATTTCAAATTATCTCTCCAAATCTATTAATCAAGTTGTTGACAAAATGAATAACATTAAGGAAGTGGATATTCAAAATCTTTCCAGATGCGGAGAGCAGCTTGCAAATGGTGATCTTAATATTAATTTAGATTCTAAATTGACGCTGATCGAAATTAAATCTACTGATGAAATAGGAACTCTGGCAACAAGTTTAAATCAGATTAATGCAGGGGTTCAAAATACTATTAAGTCAATTGGTGTAGCAGTTGGCGCAATAAAAGATACTGTTCACGAATCGAATTTACTTGTTGAGGCAGCGGTTAACGGCAAACTTTCTAAACGAGGCGATGTAACAAAATTCAAAGGCAGCTATAAAGAATTGATCAGCGGTCTTAATGCCACAGTTGATGCAGTCGTTCAGCCGATAAATGAATCCAGTAAGATTTTAGAAAATTTGGCTAATGGTGATTTAACAGTACGCATGAACGGAGATTACAAAGGTGATTACGCCGTAATTAAAAATAGTATCAATAGTTTGGCAGATTCATTCAGCAGCGCGTTATCTGATGTAGCTGAAGCTGTGCAGGCAACAGCAAGCGCAAGCAGTGAAATCTCGTCAAGCACAGAACAAATGGCGGCGGGCGCACAAGAGCAAAGCGCTCAAACAACAGAAGTAGCAGGCGCTGTTGAGGAGATGACAAAGACAATTATCGAAACAACACGGAACTCCGGACAGGCATCCGACGCAGCGAAAAATGCTGGTTTGATAGCCAAAGAAGGAGGCAAAGTTGTTGGTGAAACAATTGATGGAATGAACCGAGTAGCAGAAGTAGTTCAGAAATCAGCAGAAATTGTTCAAGTATTAGGTAAGAGAAGCGATGAGATTGGTGAGATTGTTCAAGTCATTGATGATATAGCAGATCAAACTAATTTGTTGGCATTGAATGCTGCTATAGAAGCAGCACGTGCCGGTGAACAAGGAAGAGGTTTTGCAGTTGTTGCCGATGAAGTTAGAAAATTAGCAGAGAGAACAACCAAAGCAACAAAAGAGATCGCAACAATGATTCGCCAAATTCAGA
>JAJYXU010000170.1 GCA_021801605.1 Bacteroidota bacterium | reverse complement strand
TCAGTAAAAACATTGAATCAATCAGCAGTGTAACCCAACAAAGTGCAGCCGGCGTACAACAAATAGCAAGAGCCGCAGAAGATCTAAATAGACTGACACTAAATCTGCAAGAGTTGGTTTCAAGATTCAAGATTGATGAGAGTTCAAATGGAAACGGTAAAAGCAGACACAAGACGGAAACAAAAAGTCAGTTGGCGGTTAGATCCAACGGTAAATTGGTCAATCAATAATGTTAAGACTGTTAAAGAGAGCAGAATAAATTAAAGAATCATTGCTTCTAAAAAGGAAAAGGAGAAATAAAAGTTTCTTCTTTTCCTATTTTGAAATTTATACTTATTATGAAGTACCGAGAAATCTTATGTCTCACTCCTGCCTACCGGTTTACATACCGAAGGTATGCTGGCAGGCTGTGTGACATGACAAAAATATATTTAGTTTTTAAAAATTATTAGAAATATTTTCGATGAGCCAAATTTGCAAGAGCTTAATATTTTTTAGTAGCCAAACTAACTTTGGTTCGCTTCGCAAAGACAATTATGGAATTTTTCAGAGTGTTCAGCTAGTAAATAAATTCTTACATTCATTATGATGAATTAAAAATTATGACCCGATACGAAAAACATATTTTCATCTGCGAAAATAAAAGAGATCCAAGTGATCCGCGCGGTTGTTGCGCCGAAAAGAATTCGTTAGTAATACGTGATCTTTTTAAGAAGCGTTTGAAAGAATTGGGACTTAATAAAAAAATGCGTTCAAACGGTACCGGCTGTTTAGATGCTTGTGCATTTGGTCCTAGCATAATAGTTTATCCTGAACAAATTTGGTACGGCGGAGTCAAGGTTGAAGATGTTGAAGAGATAATTCAAAATCATTTAATCAATGACAAGCCTGTTGAAAGATTACTTATTAGGGATAAGAAGTTTTTAAGAGATGATTAATCCCTCAGAAAAAAAATATGCAAAGAAGATTTTCGACCTTCTCGGGAAAGAATATCCTGCAGTTCGTCCTGCGCTTGATTATGCTTCGCCTTTTCAATTATTAATATCTACAATACTTTCGGCACAGTGTACAGACGAACGTGTGAATCTTGTAACAAAAAATCTTTTTAAAAAATACAAAAAGCCAGAAGACTATCTAAAAGTTGGCAGTGAAGAACTTGAAAAGGATATTTTTTCTACCGGGTTCTACAGACAGAAAGCTAAGAGTATACGCAATTGTTGCGCACAGCTAATCGAAAAACATAATGGAAAAGTGCCTAAAGATTTCGAAGCGCTTACAAAACTTTCCGGTGTCGGTAGAAAAACAGCGTCTGTTGTTGCCGGTAATGCATTTGGCATTCCTTCAATTGCAGTTGATACACATGTTAAGCGGTTATCAAACTTACTTGGTTTTGTTCAATCATCTGATCCTGAAAAAATTGAATTCCGTTTGAAAGAACTATTGCCGGAAAGTTATTGGATCAATGCATCACATTGGCTTGCAACACATGGAAGAAATGTATGTTTTGCACGGCGACCGCAATGTAATATTTGTGTGCTTGCGGATTTATGTCCTTCTTACAATACAAAGAGCGGAGTAATAAAATGAATACAGACAAAATGAGAGATCGCAATTTCTGTTTGGAGATTCTTAATGATTATACCAAGAGCGATAGTTTGTTAAAACACGCTTATGCAGTTGAAACTTGTGTGCGGGCTTATGCGGAAAAATTTAATGAAGATATTGAGTATTGGGGTAATGTTGCTCTGCTTCACGATTTTGATTATGAAAAATATCCAACTGCAGAAGAACATCCTTTTAAAGGAAATGAAATTTTGAAAGAGAAAGGATTTGATGAAGAATTCCGGAATGCTATTATGTCTCATGCGGATTACACAAACATTCCGAGAGAAACACTGTTGAAGAAAACACTCTTTGCCTGCGATGAGTTAGCCGGATTTATAACTGCTGTTACTTATGTTCGACCGAGTAAAAGTATTGATGAAGTTGAATTGAAATCAGTCCTCAAGAAAATGAAAGATAAAGCTTTTGCCCGGGCGGTCAATCGTGCTGATATTACAAAGGGAGCCGAAGAACTCGGTGTTGCACTCGATGGGCATATTCAATTTTGCATTAATGCTATGAAAAAAAATAAAGAAGCTTTGGGATTATAATGGTAGGAAAAAAAGCGCGGGACTTTTCTATGGTAGATCCGCATGTAGCGATTTTCAGAATGTTATATGGGGTGGTTCTAAAAATTATCTTTTTAAAAAATTTAACACAGAGAACGCAAAGAATACGCAGAGTTCGCAGAGGATATTGAGTTTTTTAGAACCACCCTATGGTACTTATATTTTATCTTATCGTTTTGTAGATGATTATTCGATGTTATAAGAAAAATAACGTAGGTCACAGATCAATATCAAAATATGAGAATATTATTAATTGACTTGACAAGTGATAGTATCTTCCCTAAATTTTGCCCAGTAAAAATGGAGAAAAATTATAGAGAGTTTGTCTACCGCTTTTGAATATTATATTCAGCAATAAAATTTTAAAAACTAAACTTTATTTTCAATAGCGCGATGAAAACTAAATTCTCTTTAATCATTCTCTTTTTTGTTTTAAATCTGATCTTGTCCGCTCAGGACATCAAAATTCTTTCATCAGATTTAAACTCCATCATCCTTGAATACCATCCAATTTACGGCGACACTTCCACAATTTCATCACAAGGTGACCAGTTTGTAAAGATAAAACTGCTGGGCGGGTTTATTGAAAATTTTACGAAACAAGGTTTGCCCCAGGTTCAAGTTCGTGCATTAAATATTGGTGTTCCGTCAGAGATCGGCAATACTATTCAAGTTATCAGTTCAGATTTCTCTACATTGAGCGGAAAATATTTGCCAAATCCGCGCTTGGAAAAAGATTCAGTCGGAACTGTTGAAAAATATTTTAAAGGTGATGATTATTATTCATCTTCATTGCCGGATGTTGTTACCTTTGGAGAGTTTGGATTAGTCAGGAATCTTCCGGTACAGACAATAAATATTTACCCGGTTCAATTTGATGGCAAATCCAGCACAATCAGAGTATATAAGAAAATAGTTTTCAAAATTTCGTTTTCATCATCACGCGCCAATACTCAAACAATTAATGATGATATGCTTCAATCGGTTGTGCTCAATTGGGATGCTGCTAAAAATTGGGGTGTTGCTCAAAAGAAACTTCAAAAAATTTCCAGCTCGACTTTTGCAGATGGCGATTGGTATCGTATTGAAACTCCTGAAGAGGGAATCTATAAAATTGATAGAAACTACTTGCAGGCGCTCGGTGTTGATGTTAACAATATTGACCCAAGAAAGATAAAAATATTTGGTTACGGCGGTTATTCTTTACCGGAAGAAGTAAGTTTATCTAAAAATAGTGCACCAATTGAAAATGCTATTTCCGTATTTGGAGAGCAGGATGGAAAGTTTGATGCAAGCGATTACATTCTCTTTTACGGAAGACAGCCGGAATTTTGGGAATACAGTTCCGCACAGCAGAAAATTATCCGTGTAAAGCAGCCGTATTCAAAAAAGAATTATTATCTGCTCAATATTAGTTCTACCAACGGAAAACGGATGAGCGAAAAACCATCGTTAAATAGTACTAATGCTTATCAACAGCAATCAACACTTGCGTTCAAGAGTAATGATAAAGACAGTGTCAATATTGGTAAATCCGGAAGAGACTATCTCGGTGACCAATTTGATTTTATTACTAAGAGCAGAACATATTTAAATACTCTAAGTGGAATTCTTCCCTCCAGTAAGATCGGTTATAAATTTCGATTTGTTAATGGCACCTCTCCGGCAGTTAATGTTTTAGTTCAGGAGAGCGGTGCTCAAATCTATACTACAAGCATCGGCGGTATTGTAGATTATATTTATGGTGTTGAAGATCCCGGAAGTGGCAATGCAACATTTAACGGATCACTTTCTCAGGAACGCAGTAATCTAAAAATTTCACTTACCTCTAGTTCCGAAGCGCAAAGATTGTATCTTGATTATTTTGAAATTTATTATCAGAGAGTATTAAACGCCATTTCCGATAATCTTTTATTTTTTTCTAAAGACACTACAACTAATATTGAATACACGCTTAGTAATTTTTCCAATAGCGCTATTCAAGCATTTGATGTGACCGATTTTTCGAATGTTAAAGTTATTAGCGGTGCGGCAATTAGCGGCGGTCAATTAAAATTCCAGGCAAGCGAAATCAAAGGCAAGGTGAGCAAATATCTTGCAGTAGGACAATCTGGTTTTAAGGTTCCGGTAAATGGGACAAAAATTATCAACTCAAATCTTAGAGGTAATTTAGCCGGCAGTGAAATGATTATTATAGCCCCGCGTGATTTCAAAACCCAAGCAGAAAAGTATGCTTCATACCGGTCAAGTCAATCTCCCTATAAATTATCTACACAAGTTTTTTATGTCGATGATATACTAAATGAATTCTCCGGCGGAGTGCTTGATCCTACAGCCATTAGAGACTTTATTAAGTATGCATATGAAAACTGGCGGATCAAACCATCTTATGTTCTATTATTTGGTGACGGTGATTATGATTATCTCAACAGCGAAAAATTAAATGTGAATTTCATCCCTACATATCAAACCCCGGAATCGTTGAATGCAATTTCTTCTTATCCAATGGATGATTACTATGTTCGTGTTTCCGGAGACGATAGAAAAATTGATCTTACAATCGGCAGAATGAATATTCAAACTGCTCAAGATGCAGATATTGTAGTTGCTAAAGTTATCAAATATGAAACAGGTTTGGAAAAAGGATTATGGCGCAATAAAATTACTCTTGCTGCAGATGACGGACCTGCCGCTGCAGGACAAGATGACGGCAGCATTCATACCGGGCAGTCGGAAAATTTAGCCAACAATAAAATTCCAAAATATTTTGACCTGGATAAAATTTACCTTGCAGCGTATCCGACCGTCTTCACCGGATCGGGAAGAAGAAAACCGGAAGTTAATAAAGCAATAATTGATGCAGTCAATAACGGAACTCTGATTCTAAATTGGATTGGGCATGGTAATCCCGGTGTTTGGGCACATGAAAGTGTTTTTGAAAAAGCTACTACAATTCGGCAGTTAGTAAATCAAAATTATTTCTTCTTAACAGCTGCAACCTGCGACTTTGGAAAATATGATGATCCGTCGATTCAAAGCTCCACCGAATTGCTGAATAATAAAGGAGACGGCGGTTCTATTGCAGCTTTTACTGCTGCACGAGTTGTTTTTTCTACATCAAATGCTGAAATAAACGATTCATTATATTCAAATCTTTTCAGGGTACGAGATATAAATAACTTACCGACAAGAATTGGGAAAGCATATTTTCTTATCAAACAATTTCTTAATTACGAAAACGATGAAAAGTATCACTTGTTTGGTGATCCGGCTTTACGTCTTGACGAACCTCAAATGAAAACAGCGATAGATTCTGTGAATGGCAAAAGTATACAATCAGTTGTTCAGTTAAATGCTCTTGGCGCTGTTAAGATTAAAGGTTCGGTCAGAAATCCAAACGGAACAAAAAATTTATACAATGGAGAAGCAGTAGTTAGTGTTTTTGATTCCGAGCGCTCTCTTGAACTAAAAGAGATGAATTACACAATTACGCTTCAAGGAGGATTGATTTACAAAGGCAGAGCAACAGTTACAAATGGTGATTTTCAATCGGAGTTTGTCGTACCCAAAGATATTTCCTACGAAAACAAAAACGGAAAGATAGTTGCATACATTTCTAACAGCAGCATTGATGGTGTTGGCTTTACAAATAATATTATTGTCGGCGGTACTAATCCTAATGTCAAGAACGATGGTAAAGGTCCCGATATCGCAATCTATTTTGACAACGTAAATTTTACAAGTTCCTATCTTGTTAACCCGGATTTTACGTTAATTGCAAAACTTTCAGATCAAACCGGGCTGAACACAACAGGTACAGGTATTGGGCACAAACTGGAAGGAATCTTAAATGATGATCAAACGAATGCAATTGATCTTTCAAATAGTTTTGTTGGTGATCTAAATTCCGGTGGAAAATCGGGAACCATTAATTACAAGTTTACAAAGATGAGTCCGGGTGATTATAAAATAACAATAAAAGCTTGGGATGTTTTTAACAACTTATCAACTCAAGATGCTTCATTCACTGTTGTCTCTGCGGATAACGGAATTGTTCTTCGTGATGTAGTAAATTATCCTAATCCCTTCTCATCCAGCACAACATTTACGTTTCAACATAATATCAACAATGCAATTAATGCGAAGATAAAAATTTATTCTATTGCAGGAAGATTGATCAAACAGATTGAAGAAACAGACTTACTGGATAAATTTGTTAAGATTGATTGGGATGGACGCGATGAAGACGGAAATCAAATTGCAAACGGAACCTATCTTTACAAACTCATTGTTGAATCGGTTGACGGTTTGTATAAAGATAATGTCCTTGGAAAGTTAGCAGTAGTTAGATAAAATATTAAATCATAAATAAAAATATCTTTTATTGGAGGTAGTAAAAATGAAAAATGTATCGATGCTTTTTATTGTGTTTGCATTGATAATGTCGTTCGGGAATAAAATTGAGGCACAAGGCGAATCGGCTGTACCGTTTCTTCTTCTTGCACCAGATTCTCGTGCTGGCGGTATTGGTGAATCCGGAGGTGGTTTGGCTGATAATTCTGCAGCAATCTTTTGGAATCCTGCAGGAATTGCGTTCTTAACCGGTTCTGAATTTAGTTTTACACATAGCAATTGGCTTCCGCAATTCCAACTTGACCTTTTTTACGATTATGCAACCTACCGGCAATATATGGAAGACTTAAACGGCAGTATAACTGCAAGCATAACATACATGAACTTCGGTGAATTTGTAAGAACGAGTTCTAACTCTCCGGATCCGATTGGAACATTCAAATCTTTCGATGCTGCTTTAACACTCGGTTATGCAACCAAACTAAGTAATAATTGGGGAATGGGTTTCAACTTCAGGTTGATTCATAGCCGTCTTGCTGATAAACCGACAGAAGCTGAACAGGGCAAGGGAGTTGCAACGTCCGTGAGCTTTGATATCGCTGCAATGTACCGCCCAGAACATTTTGAAGTTCCTTTCATCGGTGATCTTGGAAATTCATTTAGTCTTGGATTCAATCTGAGCAACTTAGGACCTAAAATTTATTATATAGACCAGGCACAAGCGGATCCTATTCCTACAGATCTACGGGTAGGTCTTGCTGCAAGAATTTTTCAAGATGAATATAATTCGCTCACGTATACATTAGATTTTAGTAGATTATTAATCGGTGTTGCCGATACTTCTGGAAGGCGCCCGGATTTTTATAAAGCGTTATTCACATCATGGACTGACCGCTCGTTTACAGAAGTTCTTAAGAGTGTTAATACTGCTATGGGATTAGAATATTGGTATGGTATTCCATCAGATTTCATGTTTGCTCTCCGCGCTGGATTTTTCTACGAAGATCCAGATCACGGTAATAGAAAATTTGTAACATTAGGTGCTGGTATTCGGTATGATCTATACGGATTCGATTTCAGTTATATAACAACAGATATTTTCAAAGGAACAGAGAATCATCCGCTCTCAAACACATTGAGATTCACATTATTGGTAGGATGGGGCTCAGTATCAAAACCAACACTCGGTTTTCCACGCGGAATCTAAACTGAAATGAAAAAACTATTTCTTGCATTGATTATTGGATTGGGCAGTACATCTGCCCAATCTTTTGTCGAAAAGGTAATTCACGATCCTTCGCCAGTTCTGAAAAATTTATCGTTTGCCGATACGTTGAAGATTCTTGCTGTGATGGTGGATTTTCAAGAAGATAAATATGATGCAACTATCGGAACCGGAAAATTCGGTTCACATTACACAAAGGTTTACGGCGATACGATTTTAGATCCGCTTCCGCATGATGCAAATTATTTCTCCGATCATCTTCTCTTCGCGAAAAATTATTTTAATAAAGTTTCCCGCGGTAAGCTGAATATTAATTATAAAGTTTTACCCGATATCATTACTGTTTCGCAAACTATGCGAAACTATGTGCAGGAATATCGATCTAAAGATTTAACTCCACTAGCTAATTTTGCAAAAGAAGTTTGGGAGATTGCGGATAAAAAATTTTCCAATATAAAATTTTCCGATTACGATCTATTTGTAATTTTTCATGCAGGTGTAAGCAGCGGTTTAGATTTAGGAATATTTTCGATTGATAGAAATATGCCCTCTCTTTATATGGGGCAAAATTCATTTCAAAAAATCTTTGGTAATCAATTTACCGGGTTTCCAACAAAGAGCGGTAAAATTTCCAACTCAATAATTCTTCCGGAAACTGAGTCGAGAGAGATTGAGGCAATTGATAAGTCAACTATATTAATGCAGATAACAATTAACGGTGCTTTGGTTGCAAACATTGCAAGTTATCTTGGATTGCCGGATTTGTTTAATACTGAAACCGGAATCAGCGCTATAGGTCGTTTTGGTTTGATGGATGGGCAAGCCATCATTGCAAATAACGGAATGTTTCCGCCGGAGCCGTCTCCATGGGAAAAAATGTTTTTAGGATGGGAAGAGCCGGTAACTATTTCTAATTTAAGTTCTCATCCCAGTATTGCTGCGAGATCGTCTTCTGTGTTTCAAGATACAACATTATTAAAAGTACCGATAAACTCCTCAGAATATTTTTTGATTGAGAACCGCCAGCAAGATGCAAACAAAGACAATGTTAAAATTACTTACCGAAAAGGCGGGCAGACTTTTACAACTACAATTCAACCGGATACAAGCGGATTATACAATATCATTCCCGAAAAAATTCATGGCGGGGTTGTTATTGATGTAGATGAATTTGATGCAGCCGTTCCCGGAAATGGAATTGTCATTTGGCATATTGATGAAAATACAATAAATGAAAAAATTGCAGAGAATAAGATAAATGCCGATCCAAATAAAAAAGGTGTTTATGTTGAAGAAGCTGATGGTATTCCGGATATCGGTAAAGTATTTGAGTCAATTTTCGGTACCTCGATCGGCGAAGGAACAAATGAAGATTTTTGGTACTCAGGCAACAAAGCCAAACTTTACAAAAACAAATTCGCACCGGATACAAAACCAAACACGAACAGTAATTCCGGCGCAAACAGTTTAATCTCATTAGAAAACTTTTCGGCTATATCTAACAAGATGTCGTTCAATCTTAGTTATGATGGCGGGAACATTAAACTGATCTCTTCAACAAATCTCAATCTCGGGCAATCAAAAAAAATATTTGCATCGAACGGTTTTTCATCAACCAATTCTATTTATGTGATTGAAAATTCCAATCTAAATAAGTATGATATTTACGGAAAGCTGATTAAGACCTTACCAAACTTTACCGAAGTACAACCGGTAACATTCAATTATAACGGTTCGGAATATTTGATCGGATCGAAAGGGCAATTGCTGAATATTTATTCAATTTCTTCCAGCAAAGAATCTTTCAAAACGATTGATATATTATCTAAAGTAACTGCTCTTGCTGTTGATAAAGTCAGTTCCTCTATCCCGAAAATCTTTATTGGTACTCACGACGGCAATGCTTATGCGGTTCAGCTTGATCTCTTATTAGGGATGAATCAATTTACTCCCGGTAATTATTCAATTTATAAAGGAGACGATTCAATAATTCAATTTGGAGTTGATAATAATTACTACACAATTCTACAACCCAAAAAAACTATTTTCCACTCGATGCAGGATATTATAAATACATCTTCTGCTAACGCTAAAAAATCTATCTTAACAACAGATTCCAACGGTAAGCATGAATCTGTTATACTGTATGATAATAATGCTTTCTATGTTTTCGGCGAATGGCACATTGCATTTGGGGTCAATTCAAAAAACGCAATCAATAATTTTTCTATCGCCGACCTATTTAATGATGGGCAAAATTATATTCTTGTATCAAACGGTAATTCTATAGAAGCTTACAACTTGGCGGGAAATCTTGCTTTGAATTTTCCTTTTTCAATTTCTAACGGAGAAAATTTTATAGGAACACCCTTGGCGATTGATTTAAATCATGATGGTGTAACTAAAATTATTGCATTTACAGAGAAGGGAAATATTTATGCAGTCAATCCGATCACAGGTAAAGTTGTAGATGGATTTCCGATTTCAACCGGTGCGCAATTTTCAGTAGATCCAATTTTGTTTGCAGAAGAATTACCAACAATGGGTCCAATTGCAACTTATAAACCATTTCTCGCAGCAATAGATCAAACCAACAAGTTATATGTCTGGAATCTTTCGCCTATTCAAGGAAAATCATATTGGAGCGGAGAATTCGGCAATGCAATGAATACTTCATTCGTTAGTGCGCCTTCAAGCTCAAATCAGATAACAGAATTTTTTCCGGCAGATAAAGCATACAACTGGCCCAATCCGGTTTACGGCAGTTCGACCAACATAAGGTATTACACTTCGGAAGACGCAGATGTGAATATTAAAATAGTTGATCTTGCAGGCGAGTTAGTTGCGGAATTGAACGGACATGCTAACGGCGGTTTTGATAATGAAATAATTTGGGATGTAAGTAAAGTTCAGAGCGGTATCTATTTTGCCCGGCTTGAAGTCAAAGGCGTCAGCGGAAATTCTGCAAATAAGGTCATCAAGATTGCAGTCATTAAATAAATTTTTTCTTTGTTCTAATCCAAATTCTAAATGAAAAAAATAATCTTTATATCATTGCTAATTTTTGCATCCAAATCTTTCGCGCAGGATTTTAATTACAATCCAGATTTTAATTGGCTGACAATAAAAGGGAAGCATGTGCGTGTTCATTATCATGAAGAAGCCGAGCGCACAGCAAAAACAGTTGCAAAAATTGCAGATGAAGTGTGGGAACCTATTACCTCTCTTTATCAATACGAACCGGACATTGTTGATTTCGTCATCAAAGACATTGATGATTACTCCAACGGCGCTACATATTTTTTTGATAACAAGATTGAGATCTGGTCTTCATCGCTCGATTTTGATCTTCGGGGAACGCACAATTGGCTTCGTAATGTTATCTCTCACGAGTTTACACATATGGTGCAGATTCAAGCATCAATGAAACTTTCCAGAACTATACCTGTGTTCTATCTGCAATTTATGAATTATGAAGATAAGCGCCGTCCGGATATTCTTTTCGGTTTTCCAAATGTTATTGCTTCATATCCTATTCCCGGAATTAATGTGCCTGCTTGGTTTGCCGAAGGGACAGCTCAATACAACCGCAAAGAATTCAATTATGATAATTGGGATACTCACCGTGATATGATTTTACGAAGCTATGCATTGAAGAATAAGATGCTTACTTGGAATCAAATGGGTGTATTCGATAAAACTTCCCTCGGCAATGAATCTGTTTACAATTCCGGTTTTGCGCTTGTAAGATATCTTGCTCAAAAATATGGTGAAGATAAACTCCGTGCTATAAACAACAAACTTGGTAAACTTACCAACTTTACAATTGATGCGGCTTTTAAGGATGTTCTTGGTAAAGACGGCAATGAAATTTATAGTGAGTGGACCGGTTTCTTAAAATCAGATTACAAAAAAAGAATAGCGGATGTAGAAGCAAATCAAATAACGGGTGAGATGATTGTTAAAGATGGATTTGGAAATTTCTACCCGACTTTTTCCCCGGATGGTTCCAAGCTTTTATATATCTCCAACAAATCGAACGACTATTTTACTTTGTCTTCTCTCTATCTATTGGATTTGAAGACAAAGGAAGAAAAAAAATTAGAGTCTCCAATCCGGTCAAATGTGAGTTTTATTCCCGGCACTAATAAAGTTATCTACTCAAAATTGAGCGACGATAACCCGAGATTAGTAAACATCCACGACATTTATCTTTATGATATTGACAAAGACGATGAAACCCGTTTGACATTTGGTTTGAGGGCAAATAATCCTTCTGTTTCAAACGACGGCAAAAAAATTGTTTTTGTTTTTCAAAACGATGGGACTGTTAATCTCGGCATTGTTGATATTGACGAAAAGAATTTTAAGCGTCTTACCTTTTTTGAAAAAGGGGAACAACTATATAATCCAAGATTTTCAGCTGATGATTCATATATACTTTTTGATTTCTCTTACAGCAATAACCGCGATGTTGCAAGGGTTAACGTTGACGGTTCAAATTATAAACTGATTACAACCTCACCGGCAGATGAACGCAATCCGTTTCAGGCAAAGGATGGTAAATTATATTTCTCAAGCGATGAAACCGGCATCTTTAATATTTATTCGCTTGATCTTTCATCGGGCGAGAAGAAACAATTAACAAATGTTACCGGCGGCGCATTCATGCCGATGGTTAATGCAAACGGTGATCTTGTTTATTCAGGTTATGTGGCTGACGGCTACAAAATATTCCTTCTTCCAAAAGATCACAACGTTCAAGTTGATACGACAAAAAAATATGTTTGGATTGGTAATCCTCCTTTAGGAGAAGATAAACCAAACGGTGATATAGCAAAATTCAATATTAAAGCCCTCCGGGATTTTGATGACAAAGACCTTGCCGATTACAAACCCGAAAAGTATTCAGGTTTCTTTTCCAGGTTGAGCATAATTCCTTTTATCCGCTACGATAATTATAATACATCAAATTCAGGTTTGGATAGAATTAAACCGGGATTATATATTTCATCAAGTGATGTACTGAACCGTTTTTCAATTTTTGGAGGTGCTTCACTTAATAGAAGAATGGAACGCGATCTTTTCTTGCAGTTCGATTACCGGAACAAACTGCCTCTAATTTATAATCTCGGTCTGAAACCGGAA
>JAJYXU010000103.1 GCA_021801605.1 Bacteroidota bacterium | reverse complement strand
TAATGCAGAACCGAGAGAAGTTGCAAGATTGATACGCTGTGTCTCTCCGCCGGAAAGTGTGCTGCTTAAACGGTCAAGCGATAGATATCCGAGTCCTACATCATTTAAAAAAGCGAGACGCTTTACAATCTCATCAAAAATTCTTTGTGTGATTGCTTTTTCGTAATCTGTAAGAGATAAGAGTTTGAAAAAAATCTGTGCGCGTTCGATAGACATTTGAACAATATCGTGTATTGATTTTTCATCAATCATAACTTGAAGAACTTCCCGGCGCAAACGCGAGCCGCGGCATGCGGCGCAAGTTGTATAACCACGGTACTTACTCAGCAAAATTCTGATTCCCATCTTGTAAGTTTTTTCTTCAAGGTGTTTGAAGAAACCGTTTATTCCGGCAAATCCTTTGAATCCTTCTTTTACCAAAGTTAATTGCTCGTCGGATAAATCCTTGAAAGGAATGTTCAAAGGAATTCTGTTATCGTTGTTTCTAATCAAGTCCCTAAGATATTTACTGTTCTTCACAGTACGCCATGGTGCAACGGCGCCTTCCATCAAACTTAATTTTGGATTTGGAACGATGAGATCCATTTCATATCCCATCGTTTTGCCAAAGCCCTGGCAGACCGGGCATGCACCGAACGGATTATTGAATGAGAAAAATCTTGGCTCCGGTTCTTCATAACGGATTCCGCAGCATTCGTAAAATTTTGTGAACTGTTTGGATTGATTAGTATCTGCGTTGATGATTGTAAGTCGTCCTTCGCCTTCTTTGAATGCCGTTTCGATTGATTCGGCAAGTGTTTCTCTTACTTTCCCTTTCTTGATCTTAAAACGATCTAGAACAACAAAAATATCTTTTTTAGATTTAGGAAGAGTTTTAGTTTCGTTCAGGTCTATTAATTTGTCTTTCAAGAAGATTCTGAAGAAACCTTTTTTTCTAAGCAGCTCAATTTCTTCTTTGACTGTTCTTCCTTCGTGCGAATGAATTGGAAAGCCGAGATAAAATTTCTCTTCTTCATTTTGATCTTCTAACCATTCGGAAACGGTTGCCACGGAATCTTTTTTAACAACTTTACCGCAGTTAAAGCAGATTGTTTTTCCAATGCGTGCATAAAGCAGGCGTAAATAATCAAATATCTCTGTGCTTGTTCCAACAGTTGAGCGGGGATTTTTAGTGCCTGTCTTCTGTTCAATTGCAACAGCTGGAGAAATTCCGAAAATGAAATCAACATCCGGTTTGTTCATCCTTTCTAGGAATTGGCGTGCGTAGGATGAAAGACTTTCCACATATCGGCGTTGTCCTTCGGCGTAGATAGTATCAAATACAAGAGATGACTTTCCGCTACCGCTAACTCCGGTAAACACAACTAATTTATTTCTTGGAATTTCCAATGAAATGTTTTTGAGATTGTGCTGCCGTGCACCTTTAACAACAATTTTATTTCCTGGATTCGTGTTCGGTTTTTTTGACATGAATTTACTTTAGACAATTAGAGGAAAGAGTTTCTTTAAAAGTACGTAGTACTAAGGTCGAGGTACGGAGAAGTAATTCTAATTGTATTTGCTTCATACTTCGACCCTTGTACTTCGCACTTATTTTTTTAAACGCAATTCCAGCTCTCGCAGTTCCTTCATTTTATTATCAAGAATTGCCTGCTGCTTTTTCAGTTCAGTAAGCTGAAGGTCAATTGCTTTTTCATATTCGGAGCTGTCCCAATAACCGCGTTCTTCAAAATAACTTTTGAACAGCCAATTATGTTTAAGAGCCTCCATATTTTCTGCTAAGCTTGATGTTGCAATCCGTGCATCATCGGAAGTTCTAACCAAATTTTTGATTATCATTTTGACCGAGTCGGCAACTTTGTTATCGCCAATTAAAGAACCAAGAACACCTTCTCCGCGGTTGACTTTATGAACAAGATTACGGACATCAACCGTTGCGCTGTCAATATTTCCTATAATTGTTTTCAGACTGCTGCTGGTATTTACAATTATATCGGCAATTTCATCCAGGCGTTTTGTAGTTACACTCATGCTTCTGTCGGCAGATTGCGTTGCGTTCACAGCGGATTTGTAAAGCTGATCATCATTAACAAGTTTGCCGATAGAACCTTCGCCCTTGTTAATCTTAGTAAAAATTCCGGTAAAATCTTTAGTGAGATTATTAATGTTACCCATTATTGATTTAGTCTCTTCCATAATTGCAGAGATATTAACTGGATTTTTAGAACGAATGACTCCATTGTCTCCAACTTCAGAAGCGTCGCCGCTTCCCGCTGTTATTGTAACTATTTTTTTACCGACCAAGCCCTCGGTTTCTATAGAAGCTTCACTATCAATATGAATAAAATGTTTAAGCTCGTTATCAATCCTCATTTTCACTTCCACATTTCCGGTTGAATCGTTTGAAAAGGAAATTGAACTTACGCTTCCGATGTCGTAGCCGCTAAGTCGAACCGGAGCGCCACTTTTCAATCCTTCGATCTGCGCAAAGTATGCTTTTATTTCAATTGAACGGGTAAAAAGTTTTTCTTTGCTGCCTAATAGAAAAATGGAGACTACTAATAGTACAGTTCCAAAAAAGACAAAAATCCCGAGCCGTGCGCCTTCAAGTTGTTTTAACATCTTTTACTCCGCTAAACTTTTATAATTTCATGACTGAAAAAATTTTTCAAAAAAGGGTCTTTGGACTTAATCAATTCGTCAATATTTCCTTCATATGCCACATGAGCTTCTTTCAAAAATATTACGCGGTCGGCTATAATTTCTGCGCAGATCAGATCGTGTGTTACAACAATAGAAGTCATATTCAATTTTTTTTGAAGATTGAGTATTAGTTCACTTATTTCTTTTGATGTGATCGGATCAAGTCCGGTGGTCGGTTCATCATAAAGCATCAGCGCAGGGTCTGTTATTATTGAACGAGCAAGACCGATTCTTTTTTTCATTCCGCCTGAAAGTTCAGAAGGCATTTTATCAATTGCTTCTTCAAGCGAGACAAGTTCTAAAGTGTATTTAACTTTATCGTCAATCTGTTTTTGTGTTATCTCTTCAAAGTGGCGTTTTAACGTGAATGATAAATTTTCACGTACTGTCATTGAATCGTATAAAGCTGCGCCTTGAAATAAAAAACCGATATCCTTACGTACTCTGTTCAATTGTTTTAAGGATAATTCTAAAATGTTTTGATTGTTGATTAAAATATCTCCGCTGTCGGGTTTCATCAAACCGATTATACATTTGAGAAGAACGCTTTTACCCGATCCGCTCTTTCCAAAAACGATAAGATTCTCTGCGTGGAGAACTTCAATAGAAACATTTTCGAGAACCAAAAGCTCCTCAAAACGTTTTGTAAGATTTTCTACTTTAACTATAGTGTCGGCCATAACCACAACGTAATTTTTACTAAGACCATATCAAAAACTAAAATGAGTAGAGAAGCCAGAACTACGGAAGTTGTTGATGCTCGTCCAACACCTTCGGTTCCGCCCTCTGCAGAATATCCTTTATATGAACCTACAAGTCCAACTATGTATCCAAATACAAATGTCTTTGCAACACCGGGAATAAAATCTCCAAATTCAATTGATTGAACTACCGAATTTTGATAATATTGAAAACTCATCGGTTCGACAATAATTATTGCGATGTAAGCGCCCATGATTGCAATTATAATAACGTAGATTGTAAGAATAGGAAGAATCATTGTTGTTGCAATGACGCGTGTGACCACAAGATATTTGAATGGATTAATTGCAGAAACTTCCATCGCGTCAATTTGTTCCGTAACTCGCATTGAGCCAAGTTCTGCACCTATACCGGAACTGACACGACCGGCAAATATTAATGCGGTGATTACGGGACCAAGTTCACGCACAACAGAAAGAGAAACCATTCCCGGCAGAAAATCGCCCGCGCCGAATCTTTGCATTACTGGCTGACTCTGCATCGCAAGTACAAGTCCAATTATAAACCCGGTTATGCTTACAATCCCCAACGTTTTAACACCGAGCTCGGTCATGTGTTTTTTAACTTCTGAAATTTCGTAAGGAGGTAAGAATGCCTGTTTGAGAAATTCCCAGTTGAAAATGGTTAATCCCGTTAATGTCGCAAAGAAATTGTAGAGGTAATCCCCGTAGGATAACCGTCGCCCGTATTTATGTTTTGGAAGATTCATTCGAAATGTTTTTTATGACAGGGACAAAATAGTAAAAGAATGGAATACTTTGTAGCACAGATTAATAATCTTGTTAGTTAATTAATCAAGCTGACTACAAGCATGACCTGATTATGGAGTTATTAAGAATAAATTCCATAATAATTCCAATTTCATTATCTTTATTACGACAAATGGATATAAGGATGAAACAAAAAGAAGAAATACTTGAAAAGTTGCGTAAAGAATTACCTTTTATTTCAAATGAATTTAAAGTGAAACGAGTCGGTTTATTTGGATCTTTTGCTACAGACTCTTCTAATTCCGACAGTGATATAGACATAGTTGTTGAATTTGAAAAACCAATAGGATTTAAATTTTTTTCTCTTGCTAATTATCTTGAAAAAAAATTAAACAAAAAAATAGATTTGCTCACTATTGAAGGTGTAAACTCAATCCGCAATGAAGAGATTGCCTTAAATATAAAAAAGAATATCATTTATGCTTAGGGGTGATAAAGAATTACTAACAGATATACTTGAAGCGATCAGAAGAATAGAGAGTTATGTAGAAGGTATAAATTATGATCAATTTCTTGGCGATTTAAAAACTCAAGATTCTGTCGTTAGAAATCTTGAAATAATCGGTGAAGCGGTAAGAAAAATTTCAGATGAAATAAAAAATAAAAATGCTTTAGTGGAATGGAAAAACATTGCAAATTTAAGAAATAGATTAATTCATAATTACTTTGGTATTAATCTCGATATTGTTTGGGGAATTTTAGGAGAAGATCTGGAGCATTTCAAAACGCAGATAAGAACAATTCTTGAAACACTCTAATAAAAATATCTCTTCGGCTTAAAACGCATTTATAATATGATTGATCTTTGGTTTTTCACCCTTGAGTTGTAAAATTGCTATTAGGTCAATGCGGCATTTTTGATCTTTTATTTCATGTTCATACAAATATGCCTCGGCAGTTCTTCTAACCAGCTTTTGTTTTCCCTTTGAGATAGAAAGTTCCGGCGGTCCGTATTCATCATTAGTTCTGTATTTTACTTCAACAAAAACTAATTCGTCTCCATCCTTAGCGATTATATCAATCTCGCCATGTCCGTAAAAATAATTCCGTTCAACAATTTTGAAACCGCTCTCTTCTAAAAATTTGCAGGCGAGGTCTTCGCCATAACTTCCGGTATTTCGTTTGTTTTGTTCCATAATTTTACCGACCACCCCCTTTAGTTCCCCCTTACTAAGGAGGGAGACATGGGGAGGTCAAAAAAATTTTTCTTGTTCTTCAACCAAAATTCTGCTCAAAAAAGTTTTACGATGAAATGGCGAAGCGCCGAATTTTTTCACAGCTTCTCTGTGTGCAAGTGTAGGGTAACCTTTATTCCGGTCCCATAGATATTCCGGAAATTTTTCGTGAGCTTCCTTCATAATCCTATCACGTGTTACTTTTGCAATGATTGAAGCCGCTGCAATGGAAAATGATTTTGAATCTCCCTTAACAACGGTTTTTGTTTTAATATCAGCGACGAAAGATTTGTTGCCGTCAATTAAAATTAAATTTGGAACTGGAAAAAGCTGTGTTGCCGCATACTTCATCGCTTTAAGAGATGCTTGTAAAATATTTATTTCATCTATCTCTTCATGTCCGATAATTCCAATCCCAAAAGACAAACAATTTTCTAAAATCCATCCGTATAGTTCTTCCCGTTTTTTCTCGGAGATTTTTTTTGAATCGTTGATTTCTTTGTGAAAAGTTTTTTTGTCAAATATTACAGCGGCAGCAACAACCGGACCCGCAAGCGGACCGCGCCCGGCTTCATCAACTCCAGCGATGAATCTAATTTTCTTAGATAGGAATTTGTTATCAAATGTTTTTAAGGAGTTCATCAATGAATATAATACTAATATACTTCTTCGTGTGAACCGATATCTATAAGCAAAACTTTATTCTCTGTCATAAATTTGAAAATTATCCGGCAATCATAGGCAACAGCAAACGCCCAATAGTCTTTAAGTATGCCTGATAGTTTATGTGTTTTAAGAAGAGGGTTGAAGGGATTAATCGAAAACAACTTTATGTTTTCTTCGAATTTAACTTTAAGCTTTTTGTCAGAAGCGATCTTTTTTTTATATGAACGTTTGAATCCGGAATCCCAAACGAATTCAATCATCATTTAGATCCTTCAACAAATCGTCGGTGCTGCCGGTTTTTATTTTACCTGTCTCGTAATTTACCTCAACTTCTGAAACTCTATCGCTGATATTTTTCCTTCTTAACTCGATCATTTGTTTCCGGACAACCTCAAGAAAATATTCTTTATCAACATCATTGAGTTTTTGAAAATCACCTAATGCATCATTTATCGTTATGTCTGCCATTTCTATAACCTTTCTTATTTACTTAATAGAAAATAAAGCGAATTATAATTCTATGCAATTGATTGTATCCGGATATCTTGATTCTCTTGCAAATATCTTCAAAAAAACATTTACTTGCTTGTTTATTCAATAATGATTTTTTCTATGACATCTTCTTCTAAAATCTCTATAGGTCTAGATAAATCCTTAATTTGGTACTCTGACTCAGATGGATAGAAAGTTAGTTTGAAATGTTTTTTAGAATTTTCAGATGTAAAAAGATAAAGCAAGGTTTGTGATTCGGTTTTTACTATTCTGATAAGATATTTCGAATCAGAATCGGCAAAGGACATTGAATTTGATTTCTTTTCTTTTAGAACAGAAGCCGCAGCAAGCTTAACCCCAATTCCTTCGGTAGGTCTGGTAATTTGAGGAAATAAAGTAATTATGGTTGTGGAATTTATTTTTCGCAATATTGAATCTGTTAAAATTTTAATCTCATCACTGTTGGTATCATTTTTCATTTCTAAACAGAGAGCAATTTCATCTTTAAATCGTTCCCTGTTTATGGTTAAGTAATCATACTTGTCTTTAGAGAGTAACTCCGGTGAGAACACAAACCGATAAATATCTTCTTCTGTTATATCAATATGAATTTGCATCTTTACCTTTCAACCAATTGTTCCAAATCATAGCTAAGTGATTTCTTTTACTAACAATTAAATAAAAACAAAAACTATTGATTTGTAAAATTTGTTTTATTTTTCCACCAAGCGTGTTGCAATTTCTTTCTTAAGTAATCTTAAGAGATAATCTAACGTTTGATGATAGCGTTTGTAAAAATCTTCCATACTTAAATCAATCATATGCGGGCTAAGATATTCATACAAACCACGGGAAATTCCACCATCTTTCAAATCATTGGAAAGATCAATCAGTACTTTTTTTAGAATAACGGTTTCATTTTCATTGAGTTTGTCTTTGCCTAGATAAAACTTTTCTAATCTTTCATTTACTGTATTAAGACTTTCATTAATAACTCTTTCAACATTCAATGCTTCTTCAAAATTTTCTTGTTTTGATTCTGGACTATTTTGCTGCAAGAAACTCCCGTTAACTTGCTTTATTTTTCTTATTAAAGCATTAAGAGGAATTGCCGGGAAGTAATCAGTTTCCGTTTTTATGTGATGAAAGATGTTGTTGACGATCTTTTCATTGGTGCAGACGAACATACTTGCCGGAAGGTTTTCAATGAACTCCGCTTCCAAAGGTTTTTGAGTAATTCCAGTTTGTTCCACCTCAACCAGATAAACAACACCGAACCAGCTAACCTTTTTTATTTTATTCGTTTCGACGAGATGATTGATGCTGCGTAAGATTTTCCCGAAGAATGGATCTGCTTCTTTTAGTTTTTTTGAAATTTCTTGTTCAATTCTGCTGCCGATAATTTGGGAAAGGAAAAAGTATGCAGCAACTTCATCAGTTATTTCTTTATCCCAGTTTTGTAATGCCCTTCTTATTGGAAGTTCACCGGATTTGTCTTTAATAAAAAGCGGAGAAATCGAATCAATTGCAAAATCGGAAATTGAAAAATCCCCATTAAAGAAATTTGGATAATAATTGTAATAACGCTTCGATAGTATTGCCGTGCAAATTTTTAATGAGTTCTTTATCAGTTCATTAAACTCATTTTCGGAAATCAATGAAGATAAAAAATTTCTTAATAGAGAATGAAGCGTTGTCATAGCTTACATTAATTTTGCGAATTCTTCTTGAATTCTCTTTTTAACAATTTCAGCTAAGCGAATAGCTTCTTCAGCGTCTTCCTTCGAGACTTCTTCATCTTCTCCGGGGTAACGGGTAGTGATTGCATACACGGAAAGAGTTCCAACCTCTTCTAATTTATCCCGCTTTAATGACTTAGAAGTTAATTCGAGAAGTCTGGTAAGGCTATGCGTATAGGGAAAGTCAATTTGATTATATACCAAAAATGCTTTAAGATATTTTTCAGCACATTGTTGAGCGTGGTAAGCTGTTAAACGAAAAGGACAATTGCTTGCTAAAGTCAGGCTGTGTTTTGCAAGACGAAGATCCTCTTCTGCAAAATTTGTCCACTTGTTTACTTTTTCCAGTATCTCTTTAGATACGCTCATAAATAATTTTTCCCTCTAATGCAGCGTAACGGGCAATTGTTCCGGCAATCGCTCTATCTCTTTCATATTCTTGGGTAGAAAGTATTACAATATCCCGAGCATAATTCAACCCGCTTAATGCTCTATCCATTTCAGTCATTAATTTTCTACGCTTACCGTTCGGTTCGGTCAAAACCAATAAATCTACATCACTGTTTTTGTCGGAATCTTGACGTGCTTGTGAACCGAATAAAATGATCTTATCCGGGTCAAATTTTTCAATCAATCTCTCTCTAATATAATTTATATCGGTTTGGGTTAGCATTTACGAACAATATTGTTGCTGACAAGATAATGAAAATTGAGAAAAAAGTAGAGTTATTTACAACAGCGGCAGAAGTTGTACAATATTAAAATGGCGTTTTATCTCTACGTCCTAAATCATTTATTAAAATTAAGGAATCACACTCCATAAATTTAGATGAGTTTGTGGAATATGCAAGAAGTAGGATGATATATACGACCCCACTAAAATTCCCATACATCGATTGAATTAAGAAAAATATTTTGAGGATTTTCCAAAAAGTACTCGAACGAGACTATTTATTTAGAAACCAGTTAGGCATTTTATAATTATGAAAAGTGAACTTCATTTATGAAACAAATTACACGAGATTTCCTTAAAAATATTGCAATTATCACTGCAGGAAGTTTGATGCTTCCCAAAATTCTTCGTGCAAATACTACAAGCACAATTACAGTCCATGCCCCAGAACTTGAAGGAGAAAAATATACCGGCTCACTTGTGCAAATTTATGATGCAGGAACAAATGTATTACTGGGACAGAGTACGACCATAAATTCAGAAGCCACAATCATATTCACACCGACCGGAATAAGAGAACAAAACGATACCTCCGGACTACTCTCAAAATTAGAGGCTGTTGATAATGGTGGAAGTGTTATAGTTAGTTATCCAGTACATAAAGAATCCAAGTTAAGTATAGGACTCTACGATGTGCTCGGCAGAAAAATTGAAGAAAGGACAGATGTCCAGACAAAAGGAAATCATCAGTATCAATTCAAGACCAAAAATCTTGCAAGCGGGCATTATTTTTTTAGAGTACAAACACCTGAGTATTTGGGAACGATGGATTTACCTATTATGGAAAGACAACTCGCTGTTCCTAAAGGATTTTCTCCGCAGAGCAGGGTCGTAAGCTTTGAATCGAAAAAGAAAATTGATCGATTAGATAAAATCAGCAGCGGAGATTATAAAATAGTAATCAGTAATAGCGCAGCGCATTATACGCGAATAATCATCACGCCGTCTGTTGATCGGCTCGAAAACAGAGTTACCGGATATATGTCGCAAAATGGTGTAACACCTCAAATATTTAAAACATTTTGTAAAGAAATGAATTTCGATGCAATGCCAAAACTCGCAATTCAGGGACATAATGCTGAAGGATTAAAAACATTTCTCCAAACACCGAATAAGGTATTATGGATAACATTTAGGAATCCTGCAGGAATGGTTCTACAGAGCGCTGCGAACGAAGCATATGTAAAAAATCTTCTTAGTACACGATTTTTACCCTCAATAAGCAGTGCAAATCAACCAGCAATCTATGTTGTTGATCCTCAGAATCCTGAAAATCCTCCGACAGATAGGAATGGTAAACTTATCATTCAACCTACCAGTGGTATCTACAGTAATATGGGTGTTACAAGTTTTAATAAAGACGGAATTATCAACACCGGCGTAATACAGTTCGCCGGCGGAGATGTAAGCAATCCGAGTACATGGGCAGATTCGGCGTATGATCAATTAAAAATCAGATTTCTCACTCAGGCAATTTGCGCTCCTCAAGAGATGACAAATCCTCAATACGACAATCTTACCATCCTTTCAGTAACTGCGCCAACAGCAAATCATAGTGCAATGGATAAAAAATTAATCAAGATTGCAGAATATTATAAACCGAAAAGTGCAATTGATGATATTCTTGGAATCTAGGTTCACAACGACCGTGAACTAAGGGTGAGAGTGATAGATAAGAAAAATCTCCTGATAAGCGAATCTATATAAATAGAAGTTACAAAGATAAATTAACTCAGTTCATTCTGTTACAAACCTCGGTATAACACAAAGATTATAACATTGTAACGATTATATAGTCTTCTAATAAAGAAGAATCAGTTCATAACTCCGCTCTTTAGCGCGGAGAACAAAAGCCCAACCCTCCAGCGGGCTTTAGCCCAAAATGACAAATTAATTTCAGCCCGCAGATTAATCTGCGGGCTGAATATTCTTAATAGCTCAAATCAATTTGCCGGTTTCGGTGTTTCTGTAGCTGGACCGTCCGTTTTCTTTTCATGTCTTGCGCCGGACATAATAACTCTGCTTGCAGAAAAATACTGGTTATAAAACGCCGGATTTTTTGTTTTAAATTTTTCTGCATGAACATTTAATTGATTATCAACAATCTCTTTCGCTTCGCCGATTAACTGATAAAGCGATTTTGTTGCAGTGCTGCCTTCAGCTTCGCTTGTTCCCAATTCCTTCATAGATGTTTCAAATTCGGCAGAGAGTGTAGTCACAGATGCTATTTCCTCCGCGGTTAATCCTTGATCCAAAAGTTCAGTCTCAATCCCTTGAGTCATCTTAACAAGATCGCTTGCTTCAAGAATTAGATTGGTGTCGCGCAATCTTTTGTAATAAGTCTGACTTTTATCAACACGGTTCAATATTTCCAGCTTATCGTGTTCATGCGCGTAAGTGTACAAAGAAGAGGCAAGCTGAGATACCATACGGTAAACATCGAAAAGAAATTTTCTTGTTTGTCCGTCATGGCTTTCTACTCCTTTTTTGTTGGTTGTTTATGTCTCCCCCATTCGGGGTTAGAGTCTTTCATTTGACAAACGAAACACTTAAGGAAATATTGATAAAACTGTGTTTTTGGTGAATTTTCCTACATTTCCGCCCTTCATTATCGCATAACCATGATAAGTGAAGATCGCTTAATTACTCTTCTGTTAATTATGTACAACTACTATTTGTTAAAAGAGATTTATATAGATCGGTGAAAAATTAAAGTAGAATAACGAACCCCGTAAATTTTCCCCGCGATTCTTTGTTTGGACCTATGCAACATCCCCGATTAATGCAGAATATTTTCTAAATGGATTAAGGTTTTGGCCCCGCCATTAATTGTTGATGGCATAATAAAAATTATATCTCATTCTTTCAAGTGGCAAATAATTTCACTTCAAAACTCATTTATAATTCCAAAGTGAATTTTTCCTTCGCTGATTGAATCGCCTTTACCTAAAGCGAAACTAACGCCGAGCACACCGAGACTTGTTTCTAAGTTGATTCCGAATCCATAACCGTTTCTGAATCCGGAAATCTCGGCGATCTGCCTTGTCTCATCGGCGTTTCGCAAAAAGTAGCCGGAATCAAAAAACAAAAATGCGAATGTTCGTCTTGTAAGTAAAAATCTGTATTCCAGATTCGACCAGATGATTCTGTTCCCTTGAAATTGTTTTTCCCGATATCCGCGCAAAGATCGAGCGCCGCCTAAGAAGTAGAGGTCGCTAATTTCAAAATCTGATCCGCGCAATTCTCTAGCATGAACTGCAAATGCAAGGATTTGTCTGCTGAGAAGCTGTTTGAAAATGCTGAAGTCGAATTCGAGCCGCTGAAAGTTTTGTTTTGTTTTCGTATCGGCAGTAATGAACTGAGCCGGGCCATTGATGGTCTTCTGTGTGAATTTGTACGAGTTGATAAAAAGTATTCCAGATGTAGGTGCGTAGAAATCATCGCGTGTGTCTATCTTAAGGTTAACGCCGCTTGTGAACGCAGAAGAATTGTAAACTGTAAAAATATTCACGTTACGTTCGGTCGGAATGGTTGATTGACTGTTAACGATAACCGACGCGGAAATTTCCGGTGTTGCAATGTATTCGAGCGCTCCTTCAAAATTACGCTGCACGTAAGTTGAATCCTGCTTCCTCTGAAAAAGTGATCCTTGCACATTAAACGGAAAACCGAAAAGCCACGGTTCGAGGTATTGTATTTCCAGTTCTTGCGAGTATTGATTTTCCTGCTGCCATCTGAAAGACGCGGCGCGCCCCGTTCCGAAAAGATTTCTCAAGTTAATGTTTACAAAACCGGTTAAGTAACCTTTTGTGTTGTCGTTCGCTGGGGGAATGTAGCCGGCAATACCGTCGAAATAATTTGTTTGTTTTTCTTTAATGGAAATTTTTAGAACACCTTCGTTTTTTGAATTGATAAAATATGTCGGTACTT
>JAJYXU010000114.1 GCA_021801605.1 Bacteroidota bacterium | reverse complement strand
ACCGATTCCTCGTTTGTTCATATCAAAGATCCAATCGGAGAAGTAGTGAAGTCGCGAAGGATATTCCGCAAGTTTTCCATTTCTATAACGAATGTTTGTAAGCTCATTCTGATAATCATCAAAACTTTTCTTCCCTTCTTTAATACATCTAGCAAAGACCAGAGACGATTCAAGGAATGTATAACAATCTAACCCGGTTAGATGAACCACAAGTTTTTCTTCTTCCCCTTTTTCAAGTGAACTTGCGGTATAATCTGTTCCGAGAAAACTTTTCCCGATTTCAATTATTATTTGATTGACCGGAAGTGAAGAGAGATTTTTATCAACTGCTAACTGAAACTTGGAATTGCAGAGGTCAACATCTTTCTGGGTATAAATTGTTTGTGCGAAACCATTAGATGAGAACCACAATACAAAAACAAATAAAAACAATTTTTTCATATCGGAAAGTCCTCGGTGCCTGCACCAATAGCAACCTGTTCTGCGCCGGCAGGTAATTGTTGTCTAAAGCGTTCCAAATTTTCAAACCGGGCATAATCTTTTATAAAACGCAATTTTACATCGCCGATAGGACCGTTTCTTTGCTTGCCAATTATTACCTCCGCAACACCTTCAGTAGTTTCGCCATTCATATCACCGCTCGAAAATTGTGTAATACCATATACTTCCGGTCGATATAAAAATAATACAACGTCGGCATCCTGCTCGATAGAACCGGACTCGCGTAAATCCGAAAGCATTGGTCTCTTATCGGTTCGTGATTCAACTTGACGGTTTAACTGTGATAGTGCGATTACAGGTATGTTTAATTCTTTTGCAAGAGCTTTTAATGAACGAGAGATTGTAGAAATCTCACGCTCACGGCTTTCCATATTATAAGATGCACTTAGAAGCTGCAAGTAATCGATAATTATCAAACCGATATTTTTTTCATTCTTCAGTCGTCTTGCTTTCGCGCGAAGTTCTAGAATTGAGATTGCAGGTGTATCATCAATATAAATCGGCGCTTTGCTCAACTTGTGAACTGTACGGCTGATCTTTGCACCTTCTTCCGGTTTAAATTTTCCAGTACGAACGTTATGTGCATTGATGCGCGCCTCTGCAGAGATTAATCTGGTTGCAAGTTGTATCGTAGCCATTTCCAAACTAAAGACCGCTATTGGAACACCGTGATCAATTGCCGCATTACGAGCAGCGGACATAGCGAATGCAGTCTTTCCCATGGAGGGTCTTGCCGCAACAATTATCAAATCCGATTTTTGGAAACCGCCGAGAAGATCATCCAATTCAAAAAATCCAGAAGGAACAGCAAACGTACCAATACTTTTTGAATGGATTGCCTCAATCAATTCGAGCGCTTCTTTAACGGCTTTATCCATTGATTTGAACGACTCTTTAATTCCCTTTTCAGATATCTGAAATATTTTTGCTTCGGCGGCATCGAGAAGATCAAAAACATCTTCTCTTCCTTCGTATGCAGAACTTGCGATTTCAAAAGATGAATGAATGAGCTGCCGTAGAATCCATTTTTCCAGAACAACGCGCGCGTGGTAATCAATATTTGCAGCGGAAGAAATATCTTGAGTAAGTTTACTAAGGTAAGCAGCGCCTCCGGTTTCTTCGCCTTTGCCGGATTTTTTCAACTCTTCATAAACTGAAACAGTGTCAATCGGTTCATTAGATTCATAAAGAGAAGACATTGATTCAAAAATAATTCTGTTCCGTTGATCAAAGAAGGATTCCGGTTTTAAGATTTCTATTGCCTTTGGAACAGCTTCGTTGTCAATCAACATTGCGCCAAGCACAGCCATTTCTACTTCCGGAACAGAAGGAGGAATTTTTGAAGCGGCTTTCAATTTCTCAATGTCACCGTCTTTTTTCCCGCTTTGCCGTGTCATAGTTCGTTTTGCCATTTCAGTTTGCCGTTAACTCATCGTAAAGTTTTCTAAATTTTTGAACATCTTCCCAGCAGCCGCGTTTCCAATTTGGATTACGCAGAAGCGCTGCAGGATGATATGTTGCCATTACTTTTATACCGTTGAAATCGTATACGTTTTCGCGAAACTGACCGAGCGATAATTTTTTATCGAGCAGTCCATTCGCTGCAACTCTTCCCAGACACAAAATAATTTTTGGTTTAATTAGAGCAATCTGTTTGTGCAGATAAGGAATACATGTTTCCATTTCACCGGGAAGCGGATCGCGATTATTCGGCGGTCGGCATTTCAAAATATTTGCAATGTAAACATCTTCACGGTCAAACTTAATAGCTTTTAAAATATCGTTGAGCAGTTTGCCAGCACGTCCGACAAAAGGTTCTCCTTGCAAATCCTCGTCACGTCCGGGGGCTTCGCCAATTAACATTGCATTTGCATTTGGATTGCCAACTCCAAAGACAAATTTAGTTCTTGTTTTTCCAAGGGCACACTTCTGACAATCGCAAATTTGATTATTAAGATCAGTAAGTGATTCCGCTTTTTGAAAATCTTCAACAAATAAATTTTCGACCAAAGACACTTCAGTTTTGTCTGTTACTTTGACCGTCGCACTTTTTTTGTTCAACGCTTCCTCCACGGATTCATTCACGTTTTCAAACAGAAAATCACCAAATATATCCCGCTGATCTTTGATTGCTTCGATTAATAATTTTTTATCGTCTGAATTCAAAATAATAATTTTTGATGGGTTATAAAGAAATTTTTACGAATGAATTTAGTAAAAAAGAAGTTATTTAAGAAAGAGAGTTGAAAATTATTCTGTTAAAAATAGGAATTACTTGATATTTATCATCCTATAACCAATTCCTGATTCAGTTATAATCATTTTGGGATGAGCAGGATCGTCTTCAATTTTTTTTCTCAACTGTCCTACAAATACTCGTAATGATTGGGATTGCTCAACATAACTTTGACCCCATACTTCCTTCAATATCAACTGATGCGTTAATACTTTTCCTAAATTTTTCACTAATAGTATTAGTAATGAATATTCAGTGGCAGTCAATTTAATTTCTTCATCTTTTTTTGTAACGGTTCTTGAGACCAGATCAATTTTAAGCGAACCATTCATAAATATGCTGCTTTCTTGAACCTGACTTGCTCTTCGTAAACTAGCTCTTATCCGCGCCAGCAATTCTGCCGTATAAAAAGGTTTGGTTAGATAATCATCAGCTCCTAAATCGAGAGCTTTTACAATATCTTCTTCGGAATTTCTGACAGATAAAATCATAACCGGCAGTGAACTCCACGTTCTAATTTCATGCAGCACAGAAAAACCATCCTGGTCGGGTAATCCTAAATCCAAAATGATAAGATTAGGGTGTGCAGTTGCTGCTTGTATAATTCCGTCTTTACCGTTTTCCGCTTCAATAACTTTATAGTCGTCGGATTCAAGAGTGATCCGCAAAATCTTTCTTATCTGGGATTCATCATCAATAATCAGTATTACCGGTTTTACGCTCATAACATTAATTTTATTTTTGAATCGGAATATTTATGATAAAAACGGCACCGCCTTCTTTTCTATTTTTTGCCGTAATGCTTCCGGAGTGTGCTTCAATAAATCCTTTTGCGATTGACAGCCCAAGCCCCGTCCCTCCGGTTTTAGTTCCGGGTATTCTATAAAATTTTTCGAATAATTTATTTAATGTTTCTTCAGCAAAACCGGGACCATCATCCGATATTTCAATTACACAATTACTTTTTTCTACTTTTACACTAATCCGGATAGTACTTTTTTCCGGAGTGTAAATTAACGAATTATGAATGACATTTATCAATGCTTGTTCAAGCAAACCGAAATCGAATTTGAAAATAGGAATGTTTTCCTGAATCTCTGTTATAACTTCGTGATCCTTTAATTCACTATTCAATCTTTTCAGAACGCTCTCAATTAGATCATTTATTTCATGCCAATCCAGTCTTAATTTCATTTGTCCGGATTCTAAACGTGTCATATCAAGTAAATTCTCAACAAGACGGTTTAATCTTTCAGCGGCAATATTAATTTCATTGCTAAGATTTTTTCTCATCTCTTTATTTTCGGAGATCGAATCATCCGCAATTGAACTGATTCCGCCAATGATTGTTGTAATAGGAGTTTTTAATTCGTGAGAAATAGAATTGAATAATGTTTTATATAATTTTTCCGATTCGGAAACAACTAAAGATTTTTTTGCCAATTCATTTAGAAGTTCTCTTTCATAGTTGATTGTAATTTGATTAACGAACGCCTCAAGAAGAGTTTCCTGCTCAAAATGAAGCGGCTGGTTGTTATTAAATTTTAATCCTATCACTCCAATTTTTCTGCGTGAACCGATCAACGGAATAAATTGTGTGTCTGATATCGGAAGCGTGTTTGTAAATTTTCCCGCTTTTTGTCCACCGGTGAAGCACCAATTTGCAATGTGCCACTCGGTGTCATCTAATATAAAACTGCTTGCAGAATGTGGCGCAGGAGAAAGTTTCTTTTCATTTAACGGAAAGATAATAACTGTTTCTGCATCAAAAACTTTTTTAATGTTTTTTATACTGATTTCGACAAGATCATCAAGACTTCTTCCAGTAGCCAATTCTTTAAGAAGATTGTAAAGAGCATTTGTACGGGTCTCTCTAATAGTCAATAATTTCTGCTGCGTTCTTAAACGAGAAGTTAGAACTCCCGAAACCATTGCTACAATAAAAAAGACAAATAACATTAACACATCTTCAACCCGGTCTATATGAAATGTAAACCGCGGCGGAATAAAATAGTAATCCCAGCTAAGTGCACTTATTAAAGCAGCAAGGATCATAGGTCCCCTGCCGAGATTTATAAGCGGCATCAGTGAAACAACTAAAAGTAAAATCAAAGAAACAGTTTGATAGCCGATTTGTGCCAGCAAAGAATAACAAATTAATAATACAGCACTGATTATTAATGAAGAGACTAGATACTGATATTTACCCGATTGAAATTTGGAGATTAGATTGCTTAATACTTTTCGAGAATCTGTTCTTTCCCCGCCAACAATATAAATATCAATCTCACCGCTCTCTTTTGATAATCTTTCTATCAATTTCGATTTGCGGAACGCTCTTGATTTACCGACTATTATCTGTGTTACATTGTTCTCAGAAGCTATACGAAGCAAGGCACGTACTATATCCAGATCGTTTGTTATAATTATTTCAGCGCCCAGTTCTTTAGCCAGTTCAAAATTCTTTTTTAAGACTTCTTTATTTTCTTCAGAAATTTTTTGATCTGTTTCTACATAGACTGCAATCCAGGATGCTTCCATTGTGTATGCAAGGCGGCGTGTCCATCTAATTAACTTGGCAGAGTAAGGGCTGGGACTGATTGCAACCATTAATCGTTGTCCCGATTTCCAAGTGCTTGTAATATTTTTTTCGGTCTTATAATCTCGTAATTGGTAATCCACTCTCTCGGCGGTTAATCGAAGAGCCATTTCACGAAGCGCAGTCAAATTTCCTTTACGAAAGAAATTTTCTATTGCTTGCTGGGATTTTTCCGGCGTGTAAACTTTGCCTTCACTTAATCTTTGAAGAAGTTCATCCGGTGTAATATCCACAAGTTCTATCTCATCAGCATTTGCGAATATCGAATCCGGAACTGTTTCTTTAATCTGAGCGCCGGTTATTTGGAAAACGGTTTCAGCACGGCTTTCAAGATGCTGAACGTTTAGAGTTGTGTAAACGTCAATGCCATTATTCAGTATTTCCACAACATCTTGAAAACGCTTAACATGTCTAGAGCCGGGAATGTTTGAGTGCGCAAGTTCATCTACTAGAACTAACTGCGGCTTGCGGGATAGAATTGCATCGAGATCCATCTCTTTAAATATTGTATCTCGATAAGTAATTTCCTTTAACGGTAGATACTCCAACCCCTCCAGGAGTTTTTCTGTTTCCTTCCTTTTGTGAGGTTCTACATAACCGATCACTACATCAATTTTATCTTTTTTCGATTTTTGTGCGGCTTCAAGTAATGAATAGGTTTTTCCAACTCCTGCGCACATTCCAAAAAATATCTTAAGCTTCCCCTTTTTTTCTTTCTCTTCTTCTCTTTGAATTGAGTCTAATAGTTTTAATGGATCCGGACGTTTTTCTTCATCTGTGTTCATTTTATTTTATCTAACTCCATATTTAACATCAACACATTTATTCTACTTTCACCGAAAAAGCCGATCTGAGGATTTTCGATTATTCTCGTGATTAATTTAATCAATTCCTCTTTTTGTGTTGTATTGAAATTTCTAGAATTACATATGCGGTCAACTTGCAGAAATGCTGAAGCAGGTGTTATATGCGGGTCAACTCCGCTTCCGGATGCAAATAGCATTTCATTTGGAATTAAACTCGAATTTTTAATGAAGTTACTTTTAGCAAAGTTTTCTTTTCTATTTACATATAACTGCTTCAGTTTAGCGCTTGTAGGAGCTAAGTTGCTTGCGCCGGAAGGAAAAGGATTATAATCAATTGCCGATGGACGGGACCAAAAATATTTGCCCGAAGTAAACTTTTGTCCTATCAATTTAGAACCAACAATTTTTCCGTCTAAACTGATCATGCTTCCGTCTGCTTGATGTGAAAAGAACAACATTGAAATTGCCGAAATAAACAGCGGATATATTATGCCAACCAATAAAGTCAAAATAAGAAAGAGTTTTATAGTTGTTAAAATTTTCTTTTTCATGATTTTGAATTTACCTTCTAAACTAATCTTAAAGATGTTAAAACAATATCAATAATTTTTATTCCAACAAAGGGAACGATTAAACCGCCTAAGCCATAGATTGTAATATTACGTTTCAGAATTTCAGCGGCTCCTTCCGGACGATACTTAACACCTTTTAATGCAAGTGGTATTAACAGAATAATTATTATTGCATTAAATATCACCGCGCTTAGAATTGCACTTTGCGGTGAAGCGAGACCCATAATATTAAGAGCAGAAAGCGGTCCGGTTCCGTTTTTAGTTGCAAAGAGTGTAGTTGCAATTGCGGGAATTATCGCAAAATATTTTGCAACGTCATTAGCAATGCTAAAAGTCGTTAAAGATCCGCGAGTCATTAATAATTGTTTTCCGATTTCAACAACCTCAATCAATTTTGTAGGATTACTATCGAGGTCAATCATATTTCCCGCTTCGCGTGCAGCTTGAGTTCCGCTATTCATAGCAATTCCAACATCGGCTTGAGCAAGTGCAGGCGCATCGTTTGTTCCGTCTCCTATCATTCCAACCATTCTGCCTAAAGATTGTTCTTCTCTAATTGTTCTAAGTTTATCTTCCGGTTTTGCTTGAGCAATAAAACTATCAACTCCGGCTTCGGCAGCAATTGCTGTTGCGGTTAAAGGATTATCGCCGGTTATCATAACTGTTTTGATTCCCATTTTTCTTAGTTGAGCAAACCGTTCATTGATTCCGCCTTTAACTACATCTTTTAATTGAACAACACCGAGAACTTTTTTGTTTTCCGTAACCAATAAAGGTGTTCCGCCCGCGAGCGCAATATCAACACCAATCATTTGAGAAAAATTTAAATCCGTAATCAAATTGATATTTTCACTGCTGTCTGAGGCAAGATATTTTTTTATCGCATCAATAGAACCTTTTCTGATAATACGTTCCGGTGAGTTGTTTAATGAAAGAATATCTACACCGCTCATTTGCGATTGAGCACTAAACGGAACAAAGTGAGCGTTAAGATCATGAATGTTTCTGGCACGTATATCAAATTTTTCTTTAGCAAGAATTACAATTGACCTCCCTTCCGGTGTTTCATCTGCAAGTGATGCCAGCTGAGCGGCATCTGCCAAATATCTTTCACTGAATCCGGAAGCGGGAATAAATTCCGTAGCCATTCTATTACCGAGTGTTATAGTGCCGGTTTTATCAAGAAGAAGAACATCAATATCTCCCGCAGCTTCAACAGCTCTTCCGCTCATAGCAATTACATTATGACTGAGCAAACGATCCATTCCGCTAATACCTATTGCACTTAACAATCCGCCGATAGTTGTAGGTATTAGACAAACTAAAAGAGAAACAAGAATTGGAATAGAAACATTATTGCTTTGTGATAGACTACCGGCTTGGTCGTATTCAAAGAATATTCTGAATGTTACAACTACAAGAAGAAAAATGATTGACAACCCGGAGAGTAAAATTGAAAGGGCTATTTCGTTTGGAGTTTTTTTCCGTTTAGCGCTTTCTACTAAAGAAATCATTCTATCTAAATAAGTATCTCCCGGGTTAGCAGTAATTTTTATAATAATCTTGTCACTTATAACTTTAGTTCCGCCCGTTACAGCATTTCTATCGCCTCCGCTTTCTCGAATTACAGGCGCAGATTCTCCCGTAATCGCAGATTCATCAACACTGGCAATGCCATCAACAACTTCTCCATCGGCGGGAATTAAATCGCCGGTTTCACAAATCACAAGATCGCCCATACGCAGATCAACTGCAGAGACTTTTTCTTCTTTATTATTTGTCAATTTTCGCGCAACCGTTTGCGTCCTTTGTTTGCGAAGGTTTTCTGATTGCGCTTTCCCTCTTCCCTCGGCAATTGCTTCTGCAAAATTGGCAAAGAGAACGGTAAACCAGAGCCAAATAATTATTTGGAAATTAAATGATGAAAAATTTCCATTAATCCAGTTAATAACAAATAAAGCAGAGGTTAGCATTGCTCCTATTGCAACCAGGAAAATAACAGGATTTTTCAGAAGCAATTTTGGATTTATCTTAATAAATGAATCCACTATTGCCTGTGAGATAATTTTTCTATCAAATAATTTTCTTTTTTCTCTGGTGTCCATAAGTATCTTCGTAATAATTAAAAAGTAATTCCGTTGTTCATCAATAAATGTTCAAGCAAAGGACCAAGCGACAATGCAGGGAAAAATGTAAGCGCTCCAACAATAAATATCACTCCTAACAATAGTAATGCAAAAAGAAAATTATCGGTTTGCAATGTTCCTTTAGAAGCCGGAGTAATATTTTTCTTTACGAGATTACCTGCTATTGCCATGCAAGGAATAATTACACCGAATCTTCCTATCAACATTCCCACGCCCATCATTAAATTATAGAAAACGGTATTAGCATTTAACCCTGCAAATGCACTGCCGTTATTTCCAGCTGCCGATGAGAATGCATAAAGTATTTCAGAAAAACCATGAGGACCGGAATTTGCTAAACTTGATAAACCGGCATTTGTTCTGAGCGCAAGGGCAGAGAAAAGTAGAATAACTGTATTGGGTAGCAGTATTGCAACTATTGCCCATTTAATTTCAAACGCATCTATTTTTTTCCCGAGGTATTCAGGCGTACGGCCAATCATTAATCCCGAAATAAAAACTGTAATTAGTATGAATAGAAGCATCCCGTATAAACCTGATCCCACTCCGCCGAAAATTATTTCTCCAAGTTGTATGTTAAACATTGCGACTAAACCGGCTAACGGTGAAAGACTGCTGTGCATCGCGTTTACAGATCCGTTGGATGCAGCTGTGGTTGCAGTTGACCACAAAACGCTATTTAGTATTCCAATTCGTGTCTCTTTCCCTTCCATTAATCCGCTTGTATGAAAAATATTATTGGTCGAATATTCCGAGTAAGTGGATACTATCAGACCCAAAACCAAAACAATCATCATCACAAAAAATATTATCCATGCTTGTTTCTTTGAGCCGATCAATTTTCCAAATGTAAAAACTAATGAAGCAGGAATAAGAAGTATTGAGAACATTTGCAGAAAATTTGTTAGCGGTGTTGGGTTCTCGAAAGGAAAGGCACTGTTTGTGTTGAAGAATCCGCCGCCATTTGTTCCTAGTTGTTTTATTGCTATTTGAGATGCTGCCGGACCTAATGGAATTATCTGTTTATATCCTTCCAATGTCGTTATTTCTTTGTAGGAGGAGAATGATTGAACTACACCTTGACTTACCAGCACAATTGCAAATATTGCCGATAGCGGTACGAGCAAGTAAAGAGTTGAGCGTACTAAATCAACCCAAAAATTTCCTAAACTGTTTCCCTGCCGGGTAACCAATCCCCTTGTCAATGCTAGCAATACCGCAATTCCGGTAGCTGCGCTAACAAAATTCTGTACTGTCAAGCCGATCATCTGTACAAAATAACTTAGTGATGTTTCGCCGGCATATGACTGCCAATTAGTATTCGTTACAAAACTAATAGCAGTATTAACCGCTAATGTGAACTCCACGTTCGATAATTTTTGCGGATTCAATGGAAGGATTGATTGAATTAGCTGAATAACAGTCAGCAAGATTATTCCGGTGAAACTGAATATCAGAATTGAAAATGTATATTTCTTCCAATCCATTTCTTCGGATGGATTGATTCCGGCAGATTTATAGATTAAAGATTCGACTTTTCCGAAGACCGGGGTCAGAATATTTTTCTCACCGGATAATAATTTTGAAATGTAACCGCCAAATAACGGCGCTGCTATAATTAGTCCTATTATAAAGATTACTACTTGAATTATTTCGTTAAACGGAATCATAATATGACCTAAGCAATTAAAATTTTTCCGGTTTAATTAACGTGTAAATGAGATACACTAAAATTACGAATGAAATTATAAGAGAGATTATTATTTCTAAAGGACTTTCCATTTTTTCCTCTGAGTTTGTATCGGAATTTTCTTGTCTTATAAATTAAATATGCCATACAATGCACTTATAAGATGAATTTAAGTTTTGGCTGTGAGTCCGATTATTGTTTAGACCACACATTTTTTAGAATATTAAAGAATAAATAGAATATTAAAATAATTATAACTGCAATTGCTGGAATAAATAGAACTAGATATCCAAGCGAAAGAACGAATGGTGATATATTTTTCAAGTTGTCGGGTAGATCGGCAAAGTAAGTTGCATACTTATGGGAATGTAAAACTGCAAGTATTACTGAAATTACAACCCACACAGCATAAACAGTCAATATTAACTTTGACTTTGCTTTGACGAAAGAATTTTCCAATCTGACTATTAATCTATCTTTCACAAAATAATTTCCAAATGTTAGATCATGTTTATCTTCTCTAAAACTCGTGACAAAGATAAATTTTGATTTATAAAGCGGCTGTAAAATGATTGTTTAACTGTGTAAAGATTTTATAAAGATGATTTCATGGTGAGATAGAAGATTAGGAAGGAAATAAAAAAAGCGGAGATGCCTTTCAGTGTCTCCGCCTCCGAAAAAACTTCGCAGGTTACTTTACGTCTTTGTATCTATATTCAATTTTGTTATCAACTAACTCTTTTAGCGATTGAATATGCGCTTTTTCTCTCTTTTCAAAATCAAGAGAAAGTTTCATTTGTTCCGGATTTTCTCTCTCTTCGAATTCATCTTCATGCCCGGTAGTCATTGTACTCAGCAATGAATTGAATTCAGTTTTATTATCGTCGTTAATTTTACGTGCCCGTCTTGCAGCAACGATAACAGCTTCATAAAGATTCGGAATACTTGCTTTTATCTTCGTCAAATTAATTGGTTTAATTGCCATGATGTTTACTCCTTTGTTATTTCTCTTTCTATAATTCTTTTTACTTCCGTTTTTGCATTTGCTAAATTAATATTGGAAACTACATAATCGAATTGATCTTTGAAACTCAATTCCATCTCAGCGCGTTCAATTCTTTTATTCAAATCATCGTCGGTTTCAGTTTTGCGGTTTATCAATCTTTCTTTCAACTCTTCAATGCTTGGCGGTGCGATAAAAATCAAAACGGAATTAGAATATTTTTTCTTGATTCTAAGCGCGCCTTTAACATCAACTTCATATACGGTTGAAATGCCTTTAGCCAACATCCCGTCAACAAAACTTTTCAACGTGCCGTAATAATAATCGTAGAATTTTTCCCACTCAACAAATTCACCGGCATCAATCTTCTGTTTAAATTCTTCTTCATTTATAAAGAAGTAATCAATTCCGTTTTTTTCATTCGATCTCTTCTTTCTTGTTGTTGCCGAGATCGAAAAAACAAAATCGGGAAAATTTTTCAGCACATCGCGGACAATGGTAGTTTTACCGGAACCGCTGGGCGCAGAAAATACGAATAGTTTTGCTTTATGATTTGCCACGCTTTACTCAATGTTCTGAATTTGTTCCCGGATTTTTTCTATCTCTTCTTTAATTGAAATTCCGCTGTGAGAAATTTCGGATGAAACCGATTTGCTGTTAATTGTATTTGCCTCACGGTTCATTTCTTGAACGATGAAATTTAATTTTCTTCCCGCATCGTCTGATTTTGCAATAGTATCAATAAACATTTTGATATGGCTTCGCAACCTAACACATTCTTCTGTAACGTCAGCGCGTTCAGCAATCAGAGCAAGTTCCATGTTAAGACGGTCGTGGTTGTTAGATAGATCAGCGACCAATTGTTTAGCTTTTTCTTTTATCTTTTCAAAATAGGATTTAACGCTTTCATCGGAGGTATTCTCAATCTTATTAAGCGCATCTTCAATTATCAGAACTCTCTTATGTAAATCTTTTTCGAGTTCGCGTCCTTCCGCTTCACGCATTGTATTTAGATTATCAATGGCGTTATCAATGGCTTCAGCCACTAAACCAAATTCTTCGCTTGCCTGTTCGTTATCGTCCTTGAACAACATATTTTGAAAGAGCATCAAATCGCTAAGTCTAAGTTTTTCGGTGATCTTTGCAGACTTCTTGATTTCCTTTAGCAAGCTAACCGCAAATTTTACTGCAGCAGGATCAATCTCATTAAATTTTTCTTCAAAATCGCCTTTACGGACTGTAACATTGAGATATACTTTCCCGCGTTTAATTCTACTTTTAACTTTTTCGCGGACTTCAAATTCTTTGTTCATCAAAAATTTTGGCACACGGAGCGAAAGATCCAGATAACGGCTATTCAGACTTTTAATTTCCGCTTCAATAGTAATATCGTTTTTCTGAACAATTCCCTTACCGTATCCGGTCATACTTGAAATCATTAGTATCCCTTAAAAAAGTGATGGCAAATTTATGGAAAAATGGGATGGTAAACAAAAACAGTCGATAAGACCGTTTTTCCGTTAAATACAATCAGAATGCTTCACCGATACCAATATGGAACTGCAAAACATCTTTCCAAAACTGTTTTTGAGAGATTGGACGGCGGTCGTTTGGATCATATACTTTTAGACCAAAATCAATTCTGAACGGTGCGAAATCGGAATAATATCGAAGACCGAAACCTGCCGCAACAGCTATTCCATCAAACCGAAGTTCTTTTGACGAATTCCATGTATTGCCGTAATCAACAAAAACAGCCGATCCAAAACGACCGAATAAACGGTTGCGTGTTTCAATTGAACCTTCAAAAAGGAAAAAACCGCCAGTCGCCGCACCTCTAACAAGAATTGCTTCTATAGCTTCTTGTGTAAGGTTTTCATTAAGATTGAACTCTTCATTTTTAGGAACGAGCTGACGTGTAGCCCAGCCGCGCACAGAATTGCTGCCGCCGGCATATAATCTTTGGTTCAAAGAAATGTTGGCTTTGTTGCCTAGATATGTAAAGATTTGTCCAACCTTAAATTTCATTCCAAGCGAGTTAACCTTTGAATCGTAAACCGGAAGATAGAATGATGTAGTAAGAACCGTTTTGAAAAACAACGGTCTATTAAATTCTGAATTTGATATTCTGCTAAAGAGGTATGGAATTGAGTTACCATCTTCTAACAAGAATGAAATGGCATAACCTCTTGTTGGAAAGAACAAATCGTTTGTTTTATTTGCACCAATATTGGCGCCGATTACTGCATTAGTATTTGCGGATATCAATTTACCGCCCAAAGTATTATGTAACTTTAATATTGCCAAAGAATCCGCTATACTTTTGGGATAACCCTGATACTGATACGATGTACTCATCAGACGAATCAGATAATCGGGCTTGTAAGAATATTCGGCACGTTCAATATTAAAATATGCATTGAAAGAATTGAAATAAGCAAATTGCGGTAACTCAAAATCAAAACTCAGCTTACCGCCGTATAGAGTAGAATTGTATTCATTTTTTCTTTTTTGAGTTGTCAGATAAACTTCAAATTTTGTATTGATCGGTGCCCCAAAAAGAAACGGCTGTTCAATTGCAACGCGTGCATCTGCGTAACCGTAAAAAGTTGAATCGGCGAATGAAGGATGTTTTAAGAATTCGGAAATGTTTTGTGCTGCAATTGAGGTTCCGAATGTAATTTTACGAGCACCTCCAAAAAAATTTTTTTTGATTAGGCTTAATCCCAAACCAAGATTAAAAGTGTTGTCTTCATTGTTAACAATTACTTCAGGCGAAAACTCATGCATTAATCCGATCTCTGCGGTAATATTGAGAGGGACATTTATTCCGTTTGTATCGGCTATAATACCATTAACAGATGCTGATGTAAATAAGTTTGTTCTGAAGAGACGAACAATACCTCTTTGATTATCATAATTGCTGTACCAGTTTCCAATTTTAATACCGACTATTTCTTTCAATAAATCATCATCAACCAGATTTGCACCTTTACCTGAACGTTGAGTCTTAATGTCGCTAATTTTATACCTCATCCCGGTTTCAAATTGCAATTCAACATCCACATAATTTTTCATCGTATCAATAACAACTTTTGGACGATCTGTTTTTACCAGCATGTATCCGTGATCGCGTAAAAAAGTTGTAATGTAATTTTTCTTTTCATCAACTATTGCATCTTCGTAAATTGTTGTAGTATCAATATGAGCGTAATCTCCAAGTGTCTTCTGGAATTCCGGTGCAATCCATTCCAAACCCTTAAGAGCAAATGATCTGAAATGCGCAGGCTGTGATTCGGTAATTGTATATGTCAAAGATGCACTGTTGTTAGAAGTATCCAGATTGTAATGAGATTTAATTCTAGCTTTGAAATATCCTTTTGATTGGTAAAACCCTTTCAAGGCATTTAAATCATTAGGAATAGTTAGAGAATCAAAATAAATAGCTTTACCGCCAATACTGGAAAATTTATTAACAAATTGAGAAAGCCAGTTAGGTGATTCTTTAGATAGAATGATAGGACTTAAGACTGAAGAAGAAAAAGCATCATTTCCTATGAATAGTATCTTGGAAAGCTCAAATTTTTTATTCGCTTGTGCAAAAAGAGCAATTGAAAAAAGAAAAAGTATTATAAACCAATATTTGCTTTTCAATAGACCAATCCGCTAATAAGTTATTTTAACCGGCGTTCCGATTTTGATTACCGAATATAATTCATCAATGTTTTCATTGCTTACGGCTATTGAACCGTTAGTCCAATTAAACGAGAAGGGCAGATTTTTGAATATTGCGTTATACTTTCCAATTCCGTGAATGCCAACATCGGAACCGAGTTTAGTCTCTTTTGGCGGGCATTCGTTATTTTTAACTGAAAGTAAAATTACACTTAACTCATCTGTAAGAATATATTTTTGTTTGAATGCTTCTGCCGCATCGCGTTCGTTTGGATAATTAAGGTGTAAAAATTTATGATAATTTGACCACGTATCTATCGCACAAATTTTATACTCGCCTATTGGCGTAACATTATCGGTTGCAGAAGTTTTTAGTGTGCTTGAATTTTTGCCGAATACTGCCTTATATGTTTTGACCAAAATTTTTTCCGAGTATAATTCAATTCTGTAATTTTTTCTATCAACCACCAAACGAACATCGTTCAGTTTTGATAACCCTTTTTCTAATAGCGCATCTTGAAGAGTAACCTCCCGCAAATTGAGAATTACTCCATAAAGAATTAATCCCGCAAAAAAAAGGATCATACTTCCAGAGATATATAAAATATTTTTTAACACTATAATCTTGCCGGTAATATGTGGCTAAGATAAAAATATCTATCCGAAATATAAACGAGAGGTAGGTTAAATAGAAAGGTGAATTGAAAAAACTTATTATAATTTAGGGCTGTCTAAAAAGTAAAAACGGCAAATTGTAGAGCGAAATTCATTTCGCTTACAGAGCATCTTTAACGAACTAAAGTTCGTTCTACATACAGATGATACTTTTGGAACAGCCCTGAATTCATATCTATTTATGATCTTTAGCGCCCACAACAGCAATAGCTGTCATGTTAATGATGTCGTTTACGGTATCACCTCTTTGAATTATATGGACAGGCTTCTTCATTCCCATCAGTATTGGACCGATTACAGTTGCATCTGTTAGTCTTTGCAAAAGTTTGTATGCAATATTTCCGGCTTCAAGTGTTGGAAAGATTAAAACATTTGCACTGCCGCTTAATGAAGAGAACGGATATTCCTTTTCAATTTTTTCTGCAACCACTGCAGTATCTGCCTGCATTTCACCATCTACCATTAAATCCGGTCTTCTTTGTTTAACAAGTTTTACGGCATCGGCAACTTTAATTGATTGAGGATACGGCGCACTTCCAAAGTTGCTGAATGACAACATTGCAATCTTAGGAACGATGTCGAATTCTTTAACCGCTTCTGCCGCACTGATTGTTATCTCTGCAAGCTGATCTGCTGTCGGATCAACATTTACAGTACAATCTGCAAAGAAAAATATTTTACGTTTTATGATGACGATATACATTCCTGATACAATTTTTAAACCTTCTTTAACACCGATACATTGAAGTGCAGGTCTAATTGTTTGAGGGTAATGCTGAGTTAAACCTCCAACCATTGCATGAGCATCTCCCTTTTCAACCATCATAGCGGCAAAATAATTTGGATCGCGCATTAATAGTTTTACATCGCGCGGAGTAACTCCCTTTCTCTGCCGTCTTGTATAGAATTCTTCTTCATAGGTAATTCCTTTAGTTGTTGTTACCGGATCGATAATTTCGAATTTGTTAAGATCAAATCCTAAATCAACTATTCTTGTTTTGATAACTTGTTCGTTGCCCAGGAGTATTGGCTTAGCAATATTATCATCGTAACAAGTATTGGCAGCGCGTATAATTTTTTCTTCTTCGCCTTCCGGGTAAACAACTTTCTTTGGATTCTGTTGAGCTTTATGAACCATCACACGGGCAATCTCTGTAGAAAAACCGAGACGTTCCTGCAATTCAACTTTGTATGCTTCCCAATCTGTAATTGGATTTTTTGCAACCTTAGTTTCCATTGCTGCTCTTGCAACAGCAGGGGCAACAGTCCAGAGTACTCTCGGATCGAACGGCTTCGGAATAATATATTCGGGACCAAACGAAAATTCTTTTCCACCGTAAGCGTTGAGTACAACTTCGGGAACTTTTTCTCTGGCAAGCTGGGCAAGAGCACGTGTTGCCGCCATCTTCATCTCTTCGTTGATCTGAGAAGCACGTACATCAAGAGCACCGCGGAAGATAAAAGGAAATCCTAAAACGTTATTAACTTGATTTGGATAATCGCTTCTGCCTGTTGCCATAATAATATCTTTGCGAGCATCAATTGCATCTTCATATTTTATTTCAGGATCCGGATTAGCCATTGCAAAGACAATCGGATTCTTTGCCATTGATTTCACCATCTCTTTAGAAACAACATTCCCTTTCGATAATCCAACGAATACATCTGCTCCTTTCATTCCGTCGGCTAAGTCTGAATACTGATTCTCTTGTGCAAATAATTCTTTGTATTTATTTAGATCGGTTCTTTTTTTGTGAACGTGCCCTTTTGTGTCAAACATTGAAATGTTTTCTCTTTTCACACCCGCAGCAACATATAATTTACAACAAGAAATAGCTGCGGCACCGGCACCGTTCACAACAAGATGTACTTTGTCTAATTTTTTACCGGCTATTTCAACAGCATTAATTAATGCCGCACAAGAAATGATAGCTGTTCCATGCTGGTCATCATGAAACACAGGAATGTTCATAGTTTTTTTAAGTTCTTCTTCAATTTCAAAACATTCCGGAGCTTTGATATCTTCCAAATTGATTCCGCCAAATGTCGGTTCAAGAAGTTGAACGGTACGAATTACTTCTTTAGGATCATGTGTTTTCAGCTCGATGTCAAAAACATCAATATCGGCAAATCTTTTGAACAACACGCCCTTTCCCTCCATAACAGGTTTTCCAGCATGAGGACCAATATCCCCTAATCCAAGAACGGCGGTTCCATTTGAAACTACAGCAACTAAATTTCCCTTTGCCGTGTACTTGTAAACATCGTCATCGTTTTTTTCAATTTCTCTACACGGTTCAGCTACACCCGGCGTATAAGCAAGCGCTAGCTCGTGCGCTGTAAAACAAGGTTTGGTAGGAATAACTTCAATCTTACCTTTCCTTCCTTCACTATGATAACGCAGAGCTTCTTCTTTGTTGTTACTCATATCATTATTCCTTGTTTAGATATTATAAATGAATCGTCTGGGCAATGAAGATTTATTGTCTTTCAAAAATTATGGATTTATTAGGAAACAAAAAACAAGTAAAACCACCTTCCGATTGAAGAAAATAAAAAACCCCAACATATACTGGGGTTCTGAATTACTATACTAAAAGCTGATTGCTAACGGCTATCTACACTTCCATAATTTCTTTTTCTTTGTGTTTGATGATCTCGTCAATTTTAGAAATGTGTTCATCCGTCAATTTTTGTGTTTCCTTTTCGGCTTCTTTCAATTCATCTTCAGTCATACTTTTTTCTTTTTCCAATTTCTTAAGATGATCATTAGCATCGCGCCGAACATTTCTTAAGGCAACTTTTGCTTCCTCGCCGAACTTCTTTACTAACTTAACAAGATCTTTTCTTCGTTCTTCCGTTAATGCCGGAATAGGAATTTTTATGTTCGTTCCGTCGCTGATGGGATTTAGACCAAGATCGGATGCAAGAATTGCTTTATCTATTGCCTGCACCATACTTTTATCCCACGGCGTAATTGCAATAGTATGAACATCAAGAACGGTAACATTGCCAACTTGATTGAGCGGACTCATAGTGCCGTAATAATCTACTTTTATTCCATCGAGTAGAGCAGTAGTGGCTTTGCCAGTTCTTATCTTAGAAATTTCCGCTCTAAATGCCTCAACACTTTTATCCATTCTATGCCGGGCATCTTTAATTTGTGGATGATTAATCATAGAATCCTCTAAATTTTTATTTCATTTTTTATTTGGTTGAACAATATTTCTGACCGAAGTGCCGATATTTTCTCCGGTGATTACCTTTAAAAGATTATCCGGTTTATCCATATTGAAAACAATAATTGGAAGATTATTTTCTTTACAAAGACTGATTGCAGTTAAATCCATAACCCGGAGATTCTTTTGCATTACATCCAGATAAGAAATTTCTTCAAATAGAGCCGCACCGGGATTTTTTTCCGGATCCGAATCAAATACGCCGTCAACACGAGTTCCTTTAAATATTGCATCGGCTTCAATTTCTACTGCGCGCAAAGACGCCGCAGTATCGGTACTAAAATAAGGATGTCCGGTTCCTGCGCCGAATATTACAACTCTACCTTTTTCCAGATGGCGGATTGCTCTTCTGCGAATGTAAGGTTCGGCAATAGCTTCCATGCTAATCGCAGTCATTAATCTTGTGAACATACCTTTGCTTTCGCAAGCACTTTGAAGAGCGAGGGAATTAATTATTGTTGCAAGCATTCCCATCTGATCGCCCGTAACACGGTCTATAGCTTGCCCGTTTGAATTTAATCCGCGGTAGATATTTCCTCCGCCGATTACGATTCCAACTTGAACGCCAAGATCATGAACCTTTTTAATTTCATCCGAAAAGAAATCTAAAATTTTGGGATTGATTCCGAAATCATTTTCACCGGCAAGAGATTCACCGCTAAGTTTTAAAAGTATTCGTTTGTATTTAAGATTCTTTTTCATAATTCCGCTCCAATATAAAAAAAAAGGTCTTATTTAGAAATAAGACCTTCTTAGAATCACTTCTTTTCATCGCTGAGATGAAAGCGTCTGAATTTGACAAGCTTAGTTTGAGCCGAATTCTTTTTATTGAATTCATCAATAAGAACGCTGATCTTTTTAGTGTTGTCTTTAACGAATGCTTGTTCAAATAAACAATTTTCTTCGTAAAATTTGTTGAGCTTACCAAGAGCAATTTTTTCAAGAATTTGTTCCGGCTTGCCTTCTTTGCGTGCAATCTCTTTATAAATATCTATTTCCTTTTCAATCAAAGATTTATCCAATTCATCGCGGTAAATTGAAAGCGGTCTCATTGCCGCAACTTGCATTGCAATATCTTTTAAGATTGGCTGAAACTCTATTGCTTTATCTGAAGGTACATTCTCGGCTTCTATCAACACACCAAGTTTTGAACCCATATGAATGTAATCTACAATCTCGCCGTTGATTGTATTATCAAGAGCAAAGCGGGAGATTTCAATCTTCTCACCAATCTTACCGATTAGAGCATTCAGTTCATCGGCAACATTTTTTCCATCTTTTGTACTCTTCGCTAATGATGTAACATCTGCAGGATTATTGCTGATGATGAGATCCATAACAAAGTTTGCAAAGTTTATAAAATCATCACTCTTGGCAACGAAGTCGGTTTCACAATTAACTTCTAAAATTGCACCTGTTTTTCCATTATTGAAAACTTTTGTAAGAACAACACCTTCGTTAGCGGTTCTTTCTGCTCTTTTAGCTGCAACTGATGCACCTTTTTTTCTTAATATCTCAACAGCTTTTTCAAAATCTCCATCGGATTCTGCAAGAGCTTGTTTACAATCCATCATACCGGCGCCGGTTTTATCTCTTAACTCTTTAACTTGATTTGCACTAACTGCCATAATTTATATACCTCATTTTTTTCAAAAACTTTTAATTTGATTTCTCTTCAGATTTATTTTCAGTGTTAAGTGCCGGTTTATCGGCTGGTTTATCTACCGGTTTATCTTCTCTTCTCTGTGTCGGTCTTTCACTGCGGTTATCTCTTCTGTCCCTTTGCTGAGGTCTTCTATCTTCTCTTCCGTCAATTTTTACTCTTCTAACTTTACTTTTACTATCCTTCTTTTCTGTTTCTTGTTCATCTTTTTTATCTTTTTCTTTTTCAGCAACTTCATGGGCTCTTAATTCTTTTGCTTTTGCATTGCCTTCGATAACCGCATCCGCAATAACTTTAGTAATAACTTCAACTGCGCGAGAAGCATCGTCGTTAGCCGGAATTATATAGTCAATCGGGTCCGGATCGCAATTTGTATCTACAATTGCAAAGATTGGAATGTTCAGTTTCAATGCTTCGTTAACGGCGATAGATTCTTTTTTAATATCAACAATGAATAAAGCGCCGGGCATTTTTGCTAATGTTTCAACACCATCCAAAACTTTTCTTAATTTATCTTTTTCACGGGTTAATACTAACCGTTCTTTCTTTGTAATCTTTTCAAATGTGCCGTCGCTTTCCATCTTTTCGATATTCTGTAAATGTTTTATGCTCTTACGGATCGTCTGAAAATTAGTAAGCATTCCGCCAAGCCATCTTTCGCTTACCCAGTTGCTGTCTGAACGTCTTGCTTCGGAAGCAACGGTTCCTTTGGCTTGTTTTTTTGTCCCTACAAAAAGAACGCGTTTACCTTGCGATACAATTTCAGTCATTGCCTGAGCTGCGGCGTCAACTGCTGCTTGTGTTTTTTTCAAATCAATTATATGAATACCATTCTTCTCCATGAAGATGTATGGTTTCATTTTTGGATTCCAACGGCGTGTTAAGTGCCCGAAATGTGCACCTGCTTCAATAAGTTGTGTGAGTTCTACTCGTGGCATGTTTTCTCCTGTTTTTCTTCTACTCTTTTCATCTTTGCCTTCCATCTCTTTTTGTGTGAGACACAGGGGACAAATCCGAGAGTATGATTATTATATTAATTAGGTTACCTTACGCAAAGAAAAGGTGATGAAGCAAAATCCCAAGAATCAAATTACAAATAACAAACAAATCTCAAATTCCAATTACCACAAACCCCATTTTTCTACAGAAGTTGGAATTTGGAAACTGGTGCTTGTTTGGATTCTGTTTTTTGTTATTTGGGATTTCACTAAGAAATACTCCTGCTGCGTAAGGTGAATTAGTTTACTATTATTATCTCTTAGAAAATTGGAATCTCTTACGTGCTTTCTTTTGCCCGTATTTCTTACGCTCAACCATTCTAGGATCTCTTTTCAAAAGTCCTTCTGATTTTAACGATGGCCTAAACTCTCCGTTAATAGATTCAAGTGCTCTTGAAATAGCCAAACGAATTGCATCTGATTGACCCGAAATACCGCCGCCTGCAGCATTTGCAAATACATCATACTTGCCAAGCGTTTCGGTTGCAACGAATGGAAGCAAAAGGTTATCTCTATGTTCTTTGAGCGGAAAATACTTTTCTACTTCTTTATCGTTAACAGCAACTTTACCGGAACCGCTTCTTAGATAAACTCTAGCAACAGCATTTTTTCTTCTTCCGACAAAAATTTTATCTGTCATCAAATCACTCCGTTAAAAACTTAGTACTTCTGGTTTCTGAGCGCTATGCGGATGGCTTTCGCCGGCATACACTTTTAATTTCTTAATTAATTGTTTGCCAAGTTTAGTTTTTGGCAACATTCCTCTTACAGCAGTTTCAACAGCAAATTCCGGCTTTTTTTCCATTACTTCTGCAAAACTTCTGAACCTTCCGCCACCCGGATATGTAGAGTGCGTAAAGTAGGTTTTCTGTATTTCCCTTTTACCCGTCATACGGACTTTATCGGCATTAATAACAACCACAAAATCGCCGGCATCCATATTAGGTGTAAAGACTGGTTTTTCTTTTCCGCGAATGACGTGTGCAACTTTAGCCGCTAAACGACCCAATACCTTGTCTTTGGCATCAATTACATACCATTTTTGATTGGCGTCTTCGGGTTTAATAAATCTTGTAATTCTTTCCTGCTTCAAAACATCCTCCAGAAACAAAATGCTATTTTTCAAAGGGTGTAAATATATTTCTATACAGTTAGAATGTCAAGAAATAGCAATTTAAAATTTTATCCCTTTATTCTAGTCCAAGCTAAATGTTAAACATATTAGTGGAGGAAAAATGAAACGCACAAATGTAATTTATTTAATGATCTCTTTCTTCTTACTTTTTATTATTAACGAATTGTAAAAAAGAGCTAGTTGTTGAATCAAAGAAGGAAAATATTCAAACTTCTCAATCAATTTTAGCTAAGGAGAAATGAAAATCTAGAGCTACGTATAATTCTCTTTCGAAGTCATCAAATAATCTTAGTTTTAATTTTGCTTAAAGTACACAATCATGTTATACAATGGAAATTGATGTATGAGCATTTTCAAAATATGAAGCAAGTGCTGGGAAGGAATTTGGGATATTACCCCATCCTTATAGACAATATGCTGGTGGCTCTGGTGACCCTAATAAGATTTAAAAATTAAGTGAATTAAAATCGAAATGGGGTTTTAATTATATTCTAGCTGGTATTGGCAACTACGAAGCAATAATGGCGTGTTAATGCTGGATTTCTAATTGCTACTAATTTTATGGGTGGTATACTGTGTAATCAAGATGGTAAGAATAGCGTTCTAAATATTGGGAACGGGTTAGACGCTAATACATATTTTTGGGCTTATTTTACCGACGAATCAGCTACCACGCAAAAGGTTACTACGTGGGAATTATTTACTCTTGATACTCTAGTCAAAAATCAACGTCCTAATTCCTTATTCGGATTTGGTGACCCATGTTGTTCAGATTATCAAATTACTAGTTGGGAGTTAGATGATATTATTGAAACTACTGATCCAAATGCCCCTGGATTAAAGTCGTTTCAAAATAACCAAAGTCATATCGTCGTGCTGGGGATAATTATCAACAAATCTTTTAACCTCTTTCAGAATCAAGTTAAGTAATTCATGGGCGCTCAAATTCCTATTGCTTTCAATCAGTTTAACTAATCTTTCTTCGCTGTACTCTTCATGCCGCTCATTCATTGCTTCTGTAAAGCCATCTGTGTAAAGAACAAAGACATCACCTTGCTTGATTGAAATTTCTTCTTCATTAAGTGTTGAAGTAAATATGTGTCCCTCTTCCAACCCAAGCGCCATCCCTTTACTTAGCAGAAGTTTTGTGCCCCCGCTCTTTTGACTGCAAAGAATTCCGGGATTGTGTCCCGCGCGTGAGTAAAGAATTGAATGCTTATGTGTATCAAGAATTGCATAGAACATACTTACAAAAGTATTTTTCTCGATAGTCTTATAGAGCAGGCGGTTTACTTTACCCAAAACATTTTTAGGTGAAACATCTTCTTCTGCATGCGCTTGTAAAATTCCTTTTGTTAAGGTCATGTATATTGCGGCGCCGACACCTTTACCGGAAACATCGCCGATTGCAATTCCCAATTTATCGCCACTGAGTTTTACGAAATCAAAATAATCTCCGCCCGCTTCTATTGCGGGGATACTTATGGCAGAAATTTCGTAACCGGGAATTTTTGGTTCTTCTTTTGGAAGTAAGCTAAGCTGAACCTTTGCTGCGATCTCAAGTTCTTTCTTCAATCTTTCCCGTTCTGAAATTCTTTGAATATGTGAAGGCAACCCGTAATTCTCCATCACAAATTCTTCTTTACGAACTCTGCTGATGAAATAAATTATTGGCGCCGATACAATGGCAAGTATTATTAAAGCAAAATTCCATGAATAGAAAGAATTGTTTGTAGTTAGAAGAGTAAATCCTTTTGGAATAATCGTATAAAAAAACATTGCACTGCCGATTACCATCAGATCGAATTGAAAATAGAGATATGCAAGAAAACAACCGAAGATAAAATATGAGATCAAGTTTAATTCAAAATTATTAAGAGACGGCGGAGTTACCGAAATTGAAAATCCCAGAAGAGTAACTAACCCGGTTAATAAAATTGAAACCCATTTCTTTTTCCATCGTTGGTAGGAAATATTAACTATGAAAAATGTGATAACAACTGATGAAATTATTGAAACGGAAACACCGCCAAAAAGAGTGCTTACAGCCGGTAACCAGCCGTGAAAGATTTCTTGAAAACCGATGGGACTAATAAATACCTGGCTGTTAGGAGTGTTTAACAGAACGCCTCCAATCAAAACACTAAGAGAGAGTGCCGCGCCTATAACAAATCCTTTCATCAAAGAAGTGCCGGAATCAAGAACGAAAAAGTGACCTTTAATAAATGCATCGGCACCTTTTAATTTTTCCGGCCACAAACTTCTTGCATAAGATTCGCCAACAGTCCAGCTGGCAAAAACCAAAAGCGAAAGGAAGAAATAAATTATTAATCCGTTGATGAGCAGAATAATAATTTTCACATAAGTAAAAGACAGATTCCCCAGTTGAGAACCCCTCCCGATTCCAGGCCATGTATTGATAATATCAATCAACGAAATTGTAAAAAATAAAATGAAAATATTTCTGCCGACACTTACCCAAATTTCGCCCTGGTGATATTTCTTAAGGAATAGATAAAAAGCAATTAAGATCAGTACAATAATAAAGATTGCAGAGACTGTTCCATAAATTGCTTCAGCCGAAGTAAAGTAACCACGTTCAACTTGAGGGACTTCAAAATAATATGAGAATTTACCAACTCTATTTCCTTGGACCTTTGCTAAAATTATCAGTTTACCATTCAATTTTGTTTCATTTTTTTCCCATCGAAAGGAATAATCGCTTCTGTTGCGGTACGTATCTTCTTTCGATTCAACTAAATTGAATCCTTGAAATTCATCACCAAGATTTTGTTTAATATAATTATCAATTAATACCGTTGCTTCCAGTTTTGAAAGAGATTTACTGCTGGCTGTATCCGGAATTTCACGGTTGAATCCGAAAATTTCACCTTCGCTTGAAACATCAACATAATAAGTTGTCTGTGCAATTTGCTTTGGTAAATCCTGATGAAACATTACAATCCAGCTTAATGTGGACCTCTTTTTATTTTTTATATACTCTTTGAATTCTGCGTTGCCTAATTTTTTTAATATGTATCTGTTTTCAATGGGAGAGTTATCTAAAAAAGCTTCACTGCCGAAACCTTTCAGATCAAAATGCTCTCTCTGCAAATATTTTTGTGCTATAGCTATTGCTTCGGGACGGGTTACATCCATTTCCATAGTATTAAAAACGCTGAAGGGATATAGAGCAATAATCAAAACAAAAATAATTGCAGCAGCAACAAACCAGTATTTATGATTCTGAAAAGAATTTTTCATTGCAGGTGCCTGTTTTTTAGTTTTCACCAATCTTTAAGACGGCTTAAAAATAGAAATGTTTAGTATGAGTATCAATTGTATCTTCTTGCAGCAAAGAGTCATATTCTGTGCTGTGGGGCTGTCCTAAAAGTAAGAATTGGTTTGTTGTAGAGCGAAATTTATTTCGCTTTAAGAAGGTTTTAACGAACTGAAGCCTGCCTGCGTAAATCAGTTTAATCTGTGTTATCTGCGTTCTATTTTTTTGTTATACTTCTTCAACTTTCCTTAACCTGACAGCATTGGGCAGGTTCGTTCTACAATTAAAACTATACTTTTTGGACAGTCTCTGCACAGAGCAAAGAAGAAAAATTATTATATTGCTTTCGCAAATTGATAATATTTTAATAAGAGAATGAAAGAACCAGAAGTAAATTTAAGTTTAGCACGAGAACACGGATTAACTGAAGAAGAATACGGTTGGATTTGTGAACGGCTGGGAAGGACTCCGACATTTACGGAACTTGGAATCTTTTCGGTGATGTGGAGCGAGCATTGCAGTTATAAAAATTCAATTGCACTTCTCAAAACTTTACCGCGAAGCGGCGGCAGGTTATTAGTTAGTGCCGGAGAAGAAAATGCTGGACTTGTAGATATTGGTGATGGGCTTGCAGTTGCTTTTAAAATAGAAAGTCACAATCATCCATCAGCGGTGGAACCATATCAGGGCGCCGCAACAGGTGTAGGCGGAATTTTACGGGATATTTTTACAATGGGCGCACGCCCCATTGCATGTTTAAATTCGCTCCGGTTTGGTACTCTCTCAGATCCCCGCACAAGATATTTATTCGAAGGAGTTGTAAAGGGTATTGGCAATTATGGAAATTGCTTTGGTGTTCCAACAGTCGGTGGCGAAATTTATTTTGATGAATCATACAAAGGAAACCCGCTTGTAAATGCAATGGCAATTGGAATTGTAGATACAAAACACGTTGTTTCCGCCACTGCAAAAGGTAAAGACAATCCGGTAATGATTGTGGGTTCATCAACCGGTCGAGATGGAATACACGGTGCAACTTTTGCATCGGAAGAAATTTCGGAAAAATCGGAAGCCAAACGTCCTTCAGTTCAAGTTGGAGATCCATTCACAGAAAAACTTTTACTCGAAGCAACTTTAGAAATTATAAAACAAGATTTGGTAATTGGAATTCAGGATATGGGTGCTGCGGGTATTTCTTGTTCAACTTCGGAAATGAGTGCCAAAGGTGAATCAGGAATGATCATTGACCTAAACAAAGTTCCGCTTCGCGAAGAAGGTATGAGTGCTTATGAAATAATGCTTTCCGAAAGTCAGGAAAGAATGCTTGTCGTAGCTAAAAAAGGATGCGAAGAAAAAATTAAAGAAATATTTTTGAAGTGGGATTTGCATTGTGAGACAATTGGTGAAGTGACCGATAAAGAAAAAGTGGTTATTAATTATGAGGGTGAAAAGAAAGTAGAAATCTCGCCTATTGAATTGGTCCTTGGTGGTAACGCTCCCGTTTATATCCGGGAGACTGCAGAACCGAAATATCTTGAAGAGACGCGTAATTTTAATCTAAAAAGTTTACCTGAACCAGATTGTGTTTCCGAAGCATTCGAAAAAATATTTTCATCGCCAAACATTGCATCCAAGCAATGGGTTTATCAGCAATACGATTCAATGGTTCGCACCAATACGGTAGTTGGTCCCGGATCAGATGCGGCTGTAATTTTAATTAAAGATACCAACAAGGCAATTGCCGCAAAGACGGATTGCAATGGAAGATATGTTTATCTAAATCCCAAAGAAGGAACAAAGATTGCGGTTGCAGAATCTGCCCGGAATGTGGTTTGCAGTGGAGCGGTTCCGCTTGCTATTACTAACTGTCTAAATTTTGGTAATCCCTACAAACCGGAAATGTATTGGACATTTAAGAAAGCAATTGAAGGAATGGGAGAAGCATGCAAATTTTTTAAAACGCCTGTCACCGGCGGCAACGTAAGTTTTTATAATGAAAGTCCCGACACTTCCGTTTATCCGACTCCCGTTATTGGAATGGTTGGTTTGATTGAAAAACTCGAAAATATAACAACAGCACAATTTAAAAATGACGGCGATTTAGTCTATCTGCTTGGCGAAGATTACGAAGAAGTTGGCGGAAGCGAGTATATGAAAGTGATTCATAATTTGGTCACCGGAGAAATTCCTAAGATTGATCTTCAAACCGAAAAAGATTTACATAAATTTCTTTTATACCTCATCGAAAATGGTTTGATAAATTCCGCACATGATATTTCCGACGGCGGAATAATGTGTGCACTTGCCGAGTGCTGCATTATCAATCAAGAAAAACCGATCGGTGCACACGTTCATATCCCGGTTAAAACGCGGGAAGATTTTTCATTCTTCTCCGAATCTCAATCCCGTGTTATCATTTCTGTAAATCCGGATAATCAAGAAAAATTCGAAGAAGCTGCATCAAAAAGTTTTACTCCATTTGTATTGATTGGTGAAACAGGGGGCAAGAGTTTGAATGTAAACGACCAATACGATTATCCATTTCAACTTCTGATTGATTTGTATTACACTGCAATTCCAAAGAGAATGAATGTCGCGCATTAAAATTCTAAAAAGGATTGGTTCTGTAATTTCATTAACCTCTTACAGAAAAATAATTGAATTTATACGTTATTATTTTCTCGGTCTTTTCAAACGGATGGATGAGAATAATCTTTTTTTTGCCGGTGCGGGTATTTCATTTTCACTTTTTCTTGGAATGATTCCTTTTATTCTTTTTATGTTTTCTCTTCTGGGAAATATATTCGATCAATCGGTTATAGAGACTCAACTGAACAATCTTATAGATCAAACTATTCCTTATCCCGCTTATGCAAATTATGTAAAACGATTGATCATCTCGAGATTACCGGAAGTAATACAATATAAAACTATTGCGGGATTCATCGGGGCAATAGGTTTGCTTTTTACATCTACATGGATATTCAGCAGCATAAGAACGATTCTTAATCAAATCTATCATGTAAAAATTTTGAAAGGGTATCTTTACGGATTGTTCCGAGATATCTTGATGGTAATCTTACTTGTGTTTTTGATTTCACTTACAACTTTTATGTACCCGGCGGTAAAATTATTTTATGAGCTAACAAAATACTATCCTTCAATACAGCATTTAACCGCCAGTCCTCTTTGGACCTTAGGTTTATATGTTTTATCGCTCGGACTGATGTTCGGAATGTTTTTCCTGCTCTATTATTTAATTCCATATGAACAGCTTGGTAAAAAAGTTGCATATGTAAGTGCGTTATGGGCTACACTGCTTTGGGAAGTTGCACGCAATGTTTTTAGATATTACATCAATACTACTCTAAGCAGCAATCCGCTTTATGGCGCTTTTGTCCTCATTCTTGCAATACTATTGTGGGTTTTCTACTCTGCTTGTTTATTCATTGTTGGAGCAGAGATTGGTCAGCTCTTCAGGGAACGACATTTATTAAAGAATGATAAATAATAATTATTTGTTGGGATTGAAAAAATATTTGTTAATTAATGGAGATAAGTAATGCCTTCTTTACAAAAAAAATACTTTCGTTTTCAGATAAATTTAGTTGTGCTAATTCTAATTGTAGCTTTTTCATTCACTTATAAAGCAAGCATAGCTCAAAACATTAATCCATCCTCCAAGGGCAAATCTGATTTTGTTTCTCAGGACGAGAAAGAGTTTAATAAAATTAAACAGCTAAAGGTAAAGACCCGCTTGAAATATTCTGTTTACAATGATATAAAAGGATACATGAACAATAAGAAAATTTTGATAGTAAAGGAAACTTTTAATAAACGGGGATCGCTTTCGGAAATGGTAGAATATAACTCTTCGGGGAATATTATCTCGTCGTATAAATTTAGTTATGATGCCAAAGGGAAACCGAAGAAAGCCGAAGGAGTTGATGATACCGGCAGATCGAATACACAAGTTTCAAAATACGATTCACGCGGGAACGAGATTGAAAGAAATTTAATTTCAATCGGAAGAAAAAAAACAGAATCAAAGTCGCTCTTCAAATATGATAAAGAAAATAATCTTATAGAGATAAAAAACTATTTTGACAATAAATTTACTGATCGACAAAATAATGAGTACAAAAATGGAATTAGAATAAGAACAACCATGCTAAATGAAAAAGGAGATACGGTTCTCGTTTCAATTCCAGAATATAATTCTGACGGTAAATTAATAGGCGAGAAAAGTACGAATCAAAATATCGTATATAAATATGATTCGAATGGTAATCTTAGTGAAATGGTAGATGCTGAAACCAAACGAATTTACATTTCAGATGAAAATGGAAACATAGTTGAGCACAAAATGTTTCTGCTGGACGGAAGAAGACAGCTAAGATTGGTATTCAAGTATAATCGGAAAGGATTGCAGAGCGAACAGATACGGTACGATAATAATGAAGCTGTAGTTCTTCACTATGTTTACGAATACGAGTATTACAAATAGAACTATATGATAAAATTTTTACCGCTTGGCGGCGCCGATGATATCGGTGCAAGTAGTTTTTATCTAAACATTTCCGGCACAGGCATACTTCTCGATTGCGGAATACATCCGCGTAAAAAAGGTTTAGACTCACTTCCTAAGTTTGAACTATTGAAAGATTTGCCGCTCGATTATGTTTTTATCAGCCATGCTCATCAAGATCATATCGGGTCACTTCCGTTTTTAATTCAACGCATTCCTCACGTAATAATTTTTTCCACTCCGCAGACAAAAGAAATTGCAGAACTCACGCTTCACAATGCTGCCAACATATTAGCTAACAGTCTAAACGAAGAGAACGGGTTCAGAATATATACGCACGATGAGATTGATCTCCTGGTTAGAAGTATTTGCACTATGGAATATGAAGAAATTTTTTCGTTGAAAGGATTAAGACATTTCTCTCCTTCGCCAATTAATATAACGTTTTATGATGCGGGGCATATACTTGGTGCCGCCGCTATTCTAATTGAGCACAATGAACAAAAAATTCTTTACACGGGAGATATCAATCTCTCGAATCAAACAATAATGACCGGCGCCGATTTATCGAAGGTAAAAAAAATTGACACGCTTATTTTAGAATCTACTTATGCCGGAACGGATTCCGTCAAACTTGGCACGTGGCAGAGCGAACAAAAGAGATTTACCTGGGAGGCAAATCAAATTTTGCGGAATGGCGGGGCTATTCTAATTCCGGTTTTTGCACTTGGTAAGACGCAAGAGCTGCTGGCATCAATTCATTTGTTGATGAAAAAAGGAGCGCTGACCGAGACAAATATTTATACAGGCGGAATCGGGAAAGAAATTTCGTCATTATATGATCGTAACCGGTATCTGGTAAGAAGAAAAAATATTGAACTTGAGCTTCGGGAAATTGCCCAAAACAATTTATTCGAAATTGAAGACTATAATTATTTTAAGAAGAATCCGGGCATTGTTCTGGCTTCAAGCGGAATGATGTTTGAAGGAACAACCTCATTCCGGCTTTTGGATTTTTGGCTGCGGCAAGAATCGTTTGGAATTTTTGGAGTCGGTTACATGGATTCTGAAACACCAGGATACAAAATTATGAATTCAAAGAGGGGAGATGTTGTTCAACTAACCGAATTTCGGTCTCCGCAAAAAATCAACTGCCATGTTAAAAGATTTTATTTTCCTTCTCATTCTAAGAGAGAGGAACTGATCAAGATTGTCGCAATCACATCTCCTAAACGTGTAGTAATTGTCCATGGCGAAAATCAATCGCATGATTGGCTTGGTCTGCAAATTCTTACATCATATAAAAAGATAAAACTTTATTCAGCACAAGTTGGTAATCAAATAAATTTGAATATTGATTAACTGCAATATTCTCTTTCAAAAACTTATTGAGAGAATTAGTGTGGCGGTAAATAAAGATGCCGTCTCAAAAGTAATGTTTTATCTTAGAATAGCCCGCTGATGACGCAGATATAACTGATTTCCGCTGATTTTTTATTTGAATAATTACTTTTGAGGTGAAAAATGCTAGCTGATTTTTCCCCTTACTTAATTAACCCGAAATTCCATTTTCCGCTGAACCAATACATAACAGATGCCAGTAGATAGGCTGTATTATTCATCACCGCAAGCCCATATATCGTTAGGGGTGTTACAATAAAGCCCAATAACTCTGTAGCCGCTGTTCTGTGTGTATTCCCTCCACTTTGAACCGTCGTAATTTATGATCATATCTTTATACCATTTCTTGCTTGGATCAATTAGATCTTGGTAATTTCTGGCTCCTACAGCCCAGATATTGTTTGGCGTTAATCCCATAATTTTATTTACTTGAATAGACCACAAGGGAATATCTTTCATTGGTTCGGCAACTTTCCATTTTGAACCGTCGTAATGCCAGATTGCGCCGCTACCTCCCATTGCCTCGTGCCCGCTAATCCAAACATCATTTGGAGAACTTGCCCATATTGATGTCATCATTGTTTGAATGCTACCCGGGTAAGCAATTGTATCCACCGTCCATGTCATTTCTCTTGGATCTTTTATCTGTTCCGCAGGGTTTATGATTTGTTCGTTACAAGAGATAAGAATTGTAAGTAACAAAAAAAGTGCTGGGACTTTGATGAAGAGTTTCATATCACTCCCAATATGGACATATAGTAAATTCTGTTATGTTAAATTTCTACTATATAAGTAAGGTTTTTTTTGAGATTGTCAAGTCCGTAATAAAACTCTATTAAATCGTTCAGCCGCTTCATCAAATTCTTTTATCAATTTTTCCATCAAATCTTTAACCGGAAGAATTTCTTTTATTAATCCCGCACCTTGACCTGCTTCCATCATTCCATTAGCCTCATCGCCTTCAAAGATTCCAAGACGTTCCCGTTTTTCTCCGAGCAATTGTTTCAGCATCTCTTCATCCGCCCCGTTTAATTCTGCTTTATGAACTTCAGCAGTGAATTCATTTTTGATCATACGAGCAACGCCGATTTTTTTCAAAACAAGGATTGTATCATTATCCTTTGCATAAATAACTTTCTGCTTGTAATTAGAGTGAGCAGATGATTCTTCGGTAACCGCAAATCGTGTTCCTATTTGAACGCCTTCAGCTCCAAGAGCTAAAGCTGCAAGAATTCCGCGTCCGTCGGAAACTCCTCCGGCAGCAATAACCGGAATTCTCAGAGCATCTACAAGCTGAGGAATCAAACAAAAAGTTGTAATCTCATCGGCGCCGTTATGTCCGCCCGCCTCAACTCCTTCTCCGACAATTGCATCGCATCCAACACTTTCTGCTTTGAGCGCAAACTTAACCGAGGGAACAACATGAACGACAGTAATATTATTCTTTTTTAACTCATCAATAAATTTTCCGGGATGACCAGCAGACGAAAAGACGATTTTGACATTTTCTTCAATTACTACCTTAATCAAATCAGCGGCATCACCTCGTAATAATGGAATGTTTACACCGAAAGGTTTATTGGTTGCGGCTTTGCATTTCTGAATATGTTCACGCAAAAGATCCGGTTTCATCGAGCCAGCACCGATCAATCCTAATCCTCCGTTGTTCGATACTGCCGATGCCAGTTTCCAACCGCTGACCCATACCATTCCCGCTTGAATGATAGGATATTTAATTCCAAAGAGCTGTGTAATTCGATTACTAATTTTCATTTTAAGCCATTATATGATGATAGACTTTTCCCACATATCCAAAATGGAAAATTCAAAACTCAAAATCCAAGTCATGTAATTAATAGTTGCAATTATGATGCTTCGTTTGATAAACGTACGTTTATTAATTAAATTGTTATTGCTTATTTTAATAAAGAAGGAAAATATTGAGAGCCGTTATTCCTGCAGCCGGATTTGGTACAAGATTAAAGCCGCATACATATTCACTTCCAAAAGTTTTACTCAATGTTGGTGGTAAGCCGATTCTTGGTCATATCATCGAAAAGTTGCTAGATGAAAAAATTAACAAAGCAACTTTTATAACCGGATATTTAGGCGAGCAGATTGTTGAGTTTGTTGAAAACAATTATCCTGCTCTTCATGCCGATTTTATTCATCAAGAAGAGATGCTGGGACTTGGACATGCAATACAGATTGCAGTTCCAACATATAACGGCGAAGATATTTTTATTATTCTCGGCGATACAATATTTGATGTTGATTTGAAGCCCGTTCTTTTAAAGAAAGTAAGTTCTCTTGGCGTAAAGACAGTTGATGATCCTTCTCGTTTTGGCGTTGCCGTTTGCGAAGGAGAAAAAATTATTAAGCTTGTTGAAAAACCGAGAGAATTGATTTCCAAACTTGCTCTTGTCGGTTTGTATTATATAGCCAACACAAAATTATTGGTCGAATCATTAGACGAACTTTTTTCTAATGATATCAAAACACGCGGCGAATACCAGTTAACCGATGCTTTGCAAATCATGATTGAGAAGGGGGAAACTATCACTACATTCCCGGTCGAGGGATGGTACGATTGCGGAAAACCTGAAACGCTTCTTTCAACAAATAAATATTTATTGACGAAACGCGGAACGAATAGAATGGTTAATAATGTTGTTATAAATGATCCGGTGTTTATAGCCGATAGTGCGATTGTTAAAAATTCTGTTATCGGTCCATACACAACAATTTCTGAAAATTGTGAGGTTAAAGATGCGATCATTCGTAATTCGATTGTCAGTTCCGGCGCAAAGATCGGAAGAGTAATTTTAGAAGACTCGATAATTGGAAGCAACGCAATTGTAAACAGTAATTATAAGAAAATGAATACCGGCGATTCATCTGAAATAGAATTTAATTAAAACTAAATAGAGGAATGAATGTCTTACCTATTCACATCAGAATCCGTTTCGGAAGGGCATCCTGATAAAGTTTGCGATGCGATTTCTGACGGCGTATTAGATGCAATCTTTACTAAAGATCCCAAAGCCCGTGTAGCTTGCGAGACTTTTGTTACTACCGGACTTGTTGTTGTAGGCGGCGAAGTTACAACAAATGCTTACATAGATGTTCAAGAAGTTGTCCGCACAACAATCCGCAAAATTGGTTATACAAAAGCCGAATATAAATTTGACGCTGATTCATGCGGTATATTAAATGCGATCCATTCTCAATCTCCGGATATTGCGATGGGTGTTGATACCGGCGGTGCAGGCGATCAAGGAATTATGTTTGGATTTGCCTGCGATCAAACTCCGGAATATATGCCGATGCCAATAGTATACGCACATAAACTCATGAAACGTCTTGCGGATATCCGTAAAAAGAATTTAAAATTGATGCCGTATCTAAGACCCGATTCAAAATCTCAAGTAACCATTGAATACGATGACAATCATAAACCGCTACGTGTTGACGCTGTTGTAATTTCAACCCAGCACGATGGCGATGTGAACCAGAAAAAAATTAAAGAAGATGTCATTAAACACGTTATCAAAAAAGTTATTCCGGGAAAATATTTGGATAGCAAAACGAAATATTTTGTAAATCCAACCGGAAGATTTGAAATTGGCGGACCTCACGGTGATAGCGGTTTGACCGGTAGAAAAATAATTGTTGATACTTACGGCGGGTGGGCTCCTCACGGCGGCGGCGCTTTCTCCGGTAAAGATCCTTCCAAAGTTGATCGCAGTGCTACATATGCAGCAAGACATATTGCCAAGAATGTTGTTGCTGCTCGTCTCGCAAAAGAATGTCTTGTTCAAGTCGCTTATGCAATCGGCGTTGCCGAACCGGTTTCAATCTTTGTTGATACAAAAGGGACCGGAAAAATTTCCGACAAACAAATTGCTAACATGATCAAAAAAGAAGTTAATTTAACACCGCGCGGAATTATCGAACGTCTTAGACTACGAAGACCAATCTACCAAAAAACTTCTGCTTACGGTCACTTTGGGCGTAATGATAAAGATTTCACCTGGGAACAATTGAATCTTGTTCCTACGTTCAAAAAATATTTATAATAAAAAAAGGAAGTAAAATGAGTCGAGTTGCTGAAACAAAATCTTTAGATTATAAAGTAAAAGATATTTCACTGGCGGAATGGGGCAGAAAAGAAATTCAATTAGCAGAAGCCGAAATGCCTGGACTAATGTCTTTAAGAAAACAATATGGCAAGATAAAGCCGTTAAAAAATGCAAGAATTGCCGGCTGTCTCCATATGACAATTCAAACCGCGGTTCTAATAGAAACATTAATTGAGCTGGGCGCAGAAGTTCGATGGTCTTCTTGTAATATTTTTTCAACTCAAGATCATGCCGCCGCGGCAATTGCTGCTGCTGGTACACCGGTTTTTGCCTGGAAAGGTATGAACCTTGACGAATTCGATTGGTGCATTGAACAAACATTATTCTTTGGCGATGATAAAAAAACGTTAAACATGATTTTAGATGACGGCGGCGATTTAACCAATATGGTGCTTGATAAATTTCCAGAGCTTGTAAGTGGCATCAAAGGAATTTCTGAAGAAACTACAACAGGCGTTCACCGTTTATATGAGAGAGTTGAAAAGGGAACGCTTCCAATTCCTGCAATAAACGTAAACGACTCCGTGACAAAATCAAAATTTGATAACAAGTATGGCTGCCGTGAATCATTAGTTGATGCAATTCGCAGAGCAACCGATCTAATGATGGCTGGAAAGGTAGCGGTGGTTGCCGGTTATGGTGATGTTGGAAAAGGTTCCGCACAATCATTAAGAAGTGCTGGCGTGCGCGTAATCGTTTCTGAAATTGATCCGATCTGTGCTTTGCAGGCGGCGATGGATGGTTATGAGGTTAAGAAAATTAGAAATGCAGTTCCCCGCGCCGATTTAATAGTTACAGCAACTGGCAACGTTGATATTATAACTGAAGAACATTTTCGATTGATGAAAGATAAAACTGTTGTTTGTAATATCGGTCATTTCGACAATGAAATTGATATGGCATGGTTGAATGAAAATTATGGAAGTACAAAAGATACTATCAAACCGCAGGTGGATAAATATACAATTGATGGAAAAGATATAATTGTTCTCGCAGAAGGAAGATTAGTCAACCTTGGCTGCGCAACAGGTCATCCTTCTTTTGTAATGTCTAATTCATTTACAAATCAAGTTCTTGCTCAACTCGAACTCTGGAATAATTCCGACAAGTACGAAAAGAAAGTTTATATGCTTCCAAAACATCTCGATGAACAAGTCGCAAGATTACATTTAGAAAAAATAGGTGTTGAGTTAGATATTCTGAACGAGAAACAAGCAAAATATATCGGTGTTAAAGTTGAAGGTCCTTATAAGGCAGATTATTACAGATACTAAAAAATATTTTTGGAGAATGATAGTAAAAACCTCCGCCATAAGCGGAGGTTTTTTTTGTTAAGTTGTAACGAAACTCTGAGTAGTATTAGATCCTAAAAAGAATTTGCCTCTCAATTTCAGAAGATCAAATAGTGCGTTGAGAAGTGTATGAATATCGGATGGTTTGCTCAAATAAACATCGCAGCCTGCATCAAGAGCGTTTATTCTGTCTTTATTGAAAGCATGAGCTGTGTAGCAGATCACCGGAATCTCTGAGTAGTCCGGATTGCTCTTCATCTCTCTAGTCAAGTCGAGACCATTTTTTTCTCCCTTGATTGAAATATCCATCAAGATGATGTCATATTTCTCTCTACTCATCAAATTATAGAAAGAATCTGATGAGTCGCAAACATCAACCATAAAATATTTTTTGAGAAATAGTTGAAGAAATTTTTGATTCTCGAAATCATCTTCTGTAATAAGAAGTTTTGGTTTTACTTCCGTTGTATTCCCCATCTTTTTTCTCCGCTCAAAATTACTGTGAAATTTGTTCCGTGATTTATTTCACTTTTTACTTTAATTTTAGCTTTGATGATATCTATAAAGCTTTTAACCATAGAAAGACCTAAACCTGTCCCGTCATAACGCCGGGTATATCCCATCTCTTCTTGTGTAAATGGAACAAACAGTTTGTCAACATATTCTTTAGATATTCCTTTCCCTGTATCTGAGACATCAACACAGACAGATGAACCGCTCTGGTAGATGTTCATTTTAATCCATCCTTTATCGGTGTACTTAATTGCATTATCGAGTAAGTTCATAAAGATTTGAGCTAATGCATAATGATCCACAATTACAGAAACATCTTCGTTAATTGAATTGGTCAATTCTAATAAAAGACCTTTCTCTTCTGCCATAGACATGAATTCATTTTGAAGGGTCTTTAAAAGTGAATAGAGATCTACCAATTCAAAACGGGCATCATACTTACCGGTATGAAGCTGGGACACGTTAAGCAGAAGATCAAAAGTTCTGTAGAGACGTTTGCTGTTATTCTTCATCGAACGCAGAATATTCGTATACTCATCCTTCTTTTCATCCTTTAATTCATCGGCTAATAAATCTGAATAGCCGACTATAACATTTAAAGGCGAGCGAATTTCATGAGAAATTTGGGCGAGAAAAAATTCTTTCATCCGTTTGGCGTCTTCCGCTCTTATCAATGCTTCCTTCAGATCGCGTTCAGTATTTTTTAGTTCAGTAATATCGCGCCCATAAACCTGGCAGACATGAAATTTTGAAACACCTTCTATTATGAATTGAAAATCTCTTCCGCCCAAGAGAGCCGTATCGCTGATTGTCTGGTTATTGGAAATAACTTCTTTTATGTCGTGATCGTTTACAAATGGGAGAACTTTTTGAGCATGTTCTCCTAGAAGATTCTTGCCAGGAAATATTTTGTGTGCGGAATTGTTAGCAAGTATAATAAACCCCGATGGGTCGAATCTGAAAATCGGGTCCGGAGAAAGAGAAGCAAATAAAGCCATTAGTTCTGCTTGTTCCAGTTTCAGGTTTTTTTCCTCTTCAAGATGCTTCTTTTTCATCGGAATTATAACGTAACGATAATAAATAAACGTTATCACAAGGATAAAAGTCAACGCAAGAATAGAGAATAAAATTGGATTTTCTGTACTAAACAGCGTTTCCGGTTTTATCTTCTCTGTAGATCGAAAAGTAGAATCCAAGGAAGATTTGCGCGATTGTTGTAAAATGGAAAAAAGCAGTTGCATCAGCTAAACCTATTAGAACAATGAAGAGTTTTGTAATGACAGTGAGTGTATAAAAAATTAAAGTAATGTAGAAAAAATTAAATTTAGAATTGGCGGCATAATCAACAACAAAAGCTTTGAGAAATGTGAATAGGATAACAAGCTGAATAAAAATTATTAACAATAAACCTTCTTTTATATTCAAATTAAGAACTAATAACAATAATTCAAGACACAAACCCCCAAGGATAAATAAGTAACTAAACTTACTTGAATTTTTGTTCCATAAAATACTTGTCAATAATAAATAAGCGCATATTAAATAATACTCTATTGAAATTGTATTTTTAAAGATTTCAAAGTAAATCAATGCAATTGGGTCCATTAAAGCGAGAATTAAAAAAAAGTAAAACTTACTTTTCCGAAATTGTCTGAATGGAGGTATCAACCAAACAATAATACTGAGGTAAATTAAAAATTTAGAGAATGTAATTGTAGACATTATTTTTAATTAGCGCACGTTGGTGGACATATTAAGGCCCATTCAAGCACGGCAGTATCCGTTGATAGAGTAAGAACGCTTGCTCTAACTTCTACAGTAACAAGATCAGCGGCAGTTGCAGAAGCTGCAGTACTCAATGCATTTGTGCCAACTGCAGAGCTTCTATGTTTAACCGGTTTCTGAGCTTTTAATAAATTTTGTATCATGCTTTTGCTGAAAAGGTACATTTTTTCATCCTTACCCATATCTACACGTTCTCTGGATAAAAAATCTCTCTTTTCGTTGCGGATAACAACTTGATTATCTTTTACAGTTATTAAGATATAATCATTTCCCTTATCAAGGGCGGCATTCAAATCAGCTACGCTTATGGTGAGAGAACCAATTACCTTACCAAAAAGTACATTTGCTTCGTTCTTATTGAACATTTTTCCCACAACGCCCAATTTACCTTGTGCAGTAGATGTTGTAGCGAACAGTATTAAAAGAAGAAAAATAGAGATGGATGATAATAATATTTTTTTCATATGAACTCCTGGCTGTTATTTTTTATTCTTGCTACAATTACTCAATTATAGCTTTTGTAATATATAGATTTACGACCTTTTTACAAATCATTTTTTAAAAAAATCCAGGAATTTGTGCGTTACAATAGGGACAATTATTCCCGATCACATTATTAGTTAGAACGGAATGCCAATCCCGGGTGATCAGAGTTTTGTGGCAATGCGGGCAATATGTGTTTTGTGCGGTCTTATCATGAATATTTCCAACATAGCAAAACTTAATACCAATATCTAAAGCAATCTTTCGCGCATTTATTAATGTGGCAGCAGGAGTTTGTGATTTATTGGTCATCTTAAAATCGGGATGGAATGCTGTGAAGTGAAGCGGAACCTCATCTCCAATGTTATTCACTATCCATTCGCACATTTGTTTAGTTTCTTCTTGAGAATCGTTTTCACCGGGGATCAATAAATTAGTTATTTCAAACCATACATCAGTTTCTTTTTTAAGCCAGACGAGTGTATCTAAAACGTCGGAGAGATGCGATGAAGTTAATTTGTGGTAAAAATTTTCTGTGAACGCTTTCAGATCAACATTAGCTGCGTCAATATATTTATAAACATCTTTTCGAGCTTCCTTATCAATGTAACCTGCAGTTACCATTACGGATTTAATGCCTTCTTCTCGTGCAAGTTTTGAGATATCAATTACGTATTCGCCAAAAATCACAGGGTCATTATACGTATAAGCGATTGAAGGGACTCTCTGTTTTTTAGCAAGAGCTACAACATCTTCGGGAGATGTGGAGAGTGAACGGACACTGTCCAATTTTGATTTAGAGATCGACCAGTTTTGACAAAACTTGCAGCCGAGATTACAGCCGGCGGTTCCAAAACTTAATATCTCCGTGCCGGGCAAAAAATGGTTAAGCGGTTTCTTCTCTATTGGATCTATTGCAAATCCTGTTGGTTTGCCATAACCGATAGAATACAGTTTACCATCAATGTTTTGGCGGATGTAACAAAAACCCGCTTGACCTTCTCCGATTGTACAGTAACGGGGACATAGCGTGCAAAGAATTTTTCCACCCGACTTGGATCCGGGCAGGTTCTCTGCATCTTTCCACCAGTTTGCCAGATGTAGAGTTTCAGTTTTCATATCAATTAAATAAAATACAGTTTACAGGTTGTGTAAAAACTCGTCAATAGTCAAACCTGCATCTTCGATAATAATTTTTCTTAGAAGTGATTTTTTAATTTCTTTACCTTTATGAAGAGGAACTACAGTGAGTTTATTCAGCTTAGAATTGAACAGAATAACATGACTTCCCTTTTGTCTTAACTTCTTGAAACCTATTTTTTCCAGAATTTTTATTACTTCAGAAGATTTTAATGAAGGAAGATTTTTCATAATCTTATATTACTATTTCAATTCTTCCTTGATAAATACTCCTGGGCAGCGGGATTGGCGATTTGGTTATTTTCAATGTTTCTAAATATATTTCAATTGCCTCGTTTATGTTTTGTTCTGTTTCTTCAAAGGTTTCTCCCTGGGTATGGCAACCCGGCAGCGCAGGAACATAAGCAATATATCCACTTTCTTCGGCAGCTTCATAAATAACAGGGTAAGATATTTTTTTCTTCATACTATTATTCTTTTTTCTGTTTTTCGTTTGAAAGATACGACTTTTGATTCATAAAAGAAATGCACTTATCAACGTAGAATCTAACCCCTTAAACAAGTCTAAGTCGGGTTTGAAGACTAATTGAATAATCCACAATTCAAAATTATTACACAACAGTGAACCTTATCCACGTTCTTCTTCCTTTATCGGTGTGCGGTGCGCCGGCTGTAAATAAAATTACATCACCGCTCCCTACAAAATTTTTTTCCTTAAGCATCTTAAGAGCATTTTGAAATGCTAATTCTTCGTCCTCTATATTTTCTAAAAACAATGGATGAATTCCGGAATATAAATTAAGTGTGTTAAGAGTTTTAAATTCATTTGAGATCGCAAAGATCGAAGAATCGGGACGGAACTTTGAAACCACTTTCGCTTTTCTTCCTTGATGTGTAAAGATGACAATTGCCGCAGCATTAATTTGTTTTGCAATGTCTGCAATTGCTCTTCCGGTAGAATCAAAAATATTATCTGTAAGGTCTTTTGGAATTTCGTAATCTACTTTTGCTTTCCAAGATTTTTGTTCTTCTGTGGTTAGCAAAATGTTATTCATAAATTTTACCGCTTCAACAGGAAACTTACCGACCGATGTCTCGCCGCTCAACATTACAACGTCCGTTCCATCCAACACAGCGTTTGCTATGTCAGATGCTTCCGCCCGAGTCGGAACCGGATTATGGATCATTGATTCGATCATCTGCGTTGCAGTGATTACAAGTTTACCCACTGTGTTACAACGCTTAATTATTTTTTTTTGAATGATCGGCACATCGTACGGTTTTAACTCAACGCCAAGATCACCCCGTGCAACCATTATTCCATCCGCCGCATTTAGGATGCTTTCAAAATTTGTGACTGCTTCCGGTTTTTCAATTTTTGCGATTACCGGTTTATCGAAACCGCGATCTTGTAACCACTTTCTCAAATCATAAATATCCGATGCTTTTCTAACGAAAGAGAGCGCTATAAAATCAACACGGTGTTTCAACGCAAATTCAAGATTAGCTAGATCTAATTCTGTGACGGATGGAGAACTGAGTTTCATACCGGGAAGATTCATTCCCTTTTTGGGTCTTAGAATTCCGCCGTTAACAACTTCACATATGACGGATATTTTGGTTTTTGAAATAACTTTTAAATTTATCAATCCATCATCAATCAAAATTTTATCGCCTACCTCCGCATCTACCGGTAAGGGAAAATATGAAGTGGAAATTTTTTGAGCTGTTCCAATTACCTTTTCGTTCGTTATCTCAATTTTATTCCCGTCAAATATTTCAATTTCCGGTTTCTCTAACTCACCGATTCTAATTTTAGGTCCTTGTAAATCAATAAGAATAGGAATCGGAAGTGATTTTGAAATGCAAAGGTCATTTATAGAATTAAAAACTTTTTCGAAATAGTCCGGATTGCCGTGAGAAAAATTAAGTCTGAACGCGTTACAGCCGGCATCTATTAATGCTTCTAATTTATCCTTTGAATCCGTCGCCGGTCCAATTGTAGCAAGTATTTTCGTCTTTGCGAATTTTGTTGTCATTTTTTCTTTCTGCTTTTGAGTGATTTCTCTTCACCATTTTCTTTTGTTTTAGAATTATTTTTTTTCTTTTCGATTGGACGTAATCTTTTTCTCATTGATGTAAGTTCTTTTTCCACTTCGCCGAAAACCGTGTTCGGTTCAAATTTTCCATTCTTCAATTTTGTGCCTGCACGAATACCTGTAAGAATTTCAATCGCCTCTTCAACCTTTCTGACGGCATAGATATGAAATTTATTTTTTTTCACCGCATCAACCACTTCATCGTTAAGCATCAAGTCTTTAACATTCTGTGCCGGAATTACAACACCTTGTCTACCTGTCAATCCTTTCGATTTGCAGACATCAAAAAATCCTTCAATCTTTTCGTTAACTCCGCCAATTGGTTGTATCTCTCCTTTCTGATTTACCGATCCTGTAATTGCAAAAGATTGTTTAAGAGGAATATTGGAAAGAGCAGAAAGAAGCGCGCAAATTTCCGTTATTGATGCGCTGTCTCCGTCAATCATTCCATATCCTTGTTCAAAAACCAAACTTGCCGTAAATGAAAGCGGAATGCGGGTGCCGAAATTTTCTCTGAAGTAACCGGAAATGATTAACACGCCTTTGTTGTGAGTGTTTCCGCTTAACCCGGATTCCCGCTCAACATTAATAATATTTCCACTGCCGAGCGAAACAGATGCAGTAATTCGTGTTGGTTTTCCGAATGCAAATTTCCCACTTTCGTAAACAGCCAGTCCATTTATCGTTCCAACGCGCACACCATCGGTATCAATTAAAATTGTTCCGTCATTAATCATTTCAGAAAGTTTGGATTCATACAGCCCGTGCCGTTCTTTGGAAGAATTGAATGCCTCATCAACATGAAAGCTTGTTACCATTTTATGTTTGTTGTCGCGCGCCCAGAAACAAGCTTCCCGAACAAGATCGGCAATGTATGCAAAACGAGTAGTCAGTTTATTCTTTTCACCGGCATAACGCGCGCCGTATTCAATAATTTTTGCAATTGCGGATTTATCAAACTCTAAAAGTTTCTCCGATTGAATCAGTTTCTTAATTATCATTGCATATTCTGTCATCGTTGATTCTGAACGTTTCATTTCATAATCGAAGTCGGCTTTAACCTTGAAAATTTTATTGAAGTCATCTTCATATGAAGAGAGCACCGAATAGATGTAGTTGTTCCCAATCATTATCACTTTTGTGTCAACGTCAATCGGTTCCGGTTTTAATATGCTGGGGGATAGTTGATAAAGATTGGCAACGTCTTGAATTTCCAGTTGACCGAATAACAAAACTCGTTTGAGAGTTTTCCACACACCCGGTTCGCCGAAAGCATCCATCGCATTGATTATTATATATCCTCCGTTTGCGCGAAGCAGAGAACCGGCTTTAATTTTTGTGAAGTCTGCATACCAGCCGCCCTTTCCGTCGCTGTATTTTTCAATTGTGCCGAATAGGTTGTTGTATGTTGGAGATGTTTCAACTATTACCGGGCATTTTTTTGTACGCGAATTATCGAGTATAATATTGAGTTCATACTCCTTCAGATAGTCAATTATAACTCCGCCATTAGCTTCTTCGCGTGCGGGTTTTTGTCCTTTAAATACATCCAGATTAATAAGAATACTTTCGTGAACCTGGTCTAAATAGTCTTTAACGGAATGAATTTTATATTTTTTCTTCAAGTCTTCAAGTGTAAGCGCTATAAACTCATTGACAAACTCACTTTCAAGTTTCGCAACTCTTTCTTGGAAGTCTTGTGTGAGTTTTAAACTTTCTCTGAAAACTCTCTGAAGTTCATCTTGATAAGAAGAATATTTTGTTACGATCTCTTCTGCTTTTTCTTTTGTGATTTTTTCTGAGTGGATTAGTTCATCAAGTTGTTGTACAAAAACGGGTTGTTCATTAACTACGGCTAAAATTTCGGGACGGACAAGTTCACCCACTTTAACCTGACCGAGAGTAAATTTATCTTTTTTAAGTTTTTCTTCGAACTCAGTCATCATCTTCTGCTGTATTCTGCCGAATTCCGAGAAAATTTGTTTCTTCTGTTTTGCGAATGGTTCGGCGGAAAGAAGCTGCGGAATTTTTTCTTGTAAAAATTTAATTGCGCGTGATAAATCTTTCTTGAATTTATTTGCTTGTCCGGCAGGAAACTGCAGCAGTATTGGTCTGTCTTCATCCTTAAAATTATTTACGTATGCGTAATCGTTAAGATTAGAACAATCCGGCGTGATCGATTCCAGCATCTGTTTTATTGCGGTAAACTTACCCGTGCCGGAAAGACCGGTAATAAAAATATTGTAGCCGGGACTTTTCAATTCAACACCGAGCCGTAAAGCTTTCAACGCGCGTTCCTGACCGACTATTCCTTCGATTGGTTTAACATTTTTTGTGTTCTCGAAATCAAATACATCCGTGTCACAGGTCCATTTTAGATCATCTGATTTTAATTCGTTCAAAGTGCGAGCTTTAAGAAGTGCCATAAATAATTTCCTAAGATTAGTTGATGGAAATCCGGTTCTAAAATAATATAAAAACGAAAAAGATGTTGGGAATAGAAAAATCTGTTTGGGAATTCCTTCCAGATAGATCAAGGACTAATAATTAACAGAGCAAAGTGGCGGTCAAGGAATGATCCATGACAGCGCTGATAATATTATATAACATACAGCTCGCCACGGTCGGTGTTGTTAAACACTTTGCATGAAATGATGCAAAAATGGATAGAGATAACAATATTTATTTAGCTGGAAAAAGTGCAGGCATCGATCTAAGTCAGGATTTAATAATTCTCAAATATTCCCCCTTTGGTAAACTACTTTCAGAAATTCGTTTTGTATCTTCATCTTCTTCATGGGAAGAAGCAAAGTCTATAGCAATTGACTCATTTAATAATTTATACTGCATCGGGAACGCTTCTTTTGGCACATCATAGGATTTTGCAATAATTCAAAAGTACTCACCAGATGGCAACATGATTTGGTCTAAAAATTTTTATAACACACGCGATCAATATTCTGAGTAAACTACCACGCCCAAAGGACGTGGCTTTCTAATACGAAATAAAATACAGTCTCATCAAATCATGTCTTATAATTTTGTTTTCATCAGTTTAGGAAGTAAAAAAACTATTAGCTGGAATAATTTTTTCTAAAAGAAGTCATGTTGTTATAAAAATGGAAATATGATCTGAAGAGAGTTAAATTTAATTAGTAAAAAATAACAGACAGCGACAGCATGAACACACAAAACGATTACCTTAAACCGGATGAAATCCGCGCGCTTGCAAATTCATTTCAGCAAAGCAGAATTCTGCTAACCGCAATTGAGCTGGATCTATTTACAATACTTGATAAACAGATGCTGCCCTCAAAAGAAGTTGCTCTAAAAATTAATTGTAACGAACATGCAACCGACAGATTGATGAACGCACTTGTTGCTCTTGGTTTTTTACGGAAGGTTCACGGTAAATTTTATAATTCCGAAAACGCTTCTCAATATTTAGTGAAAGGTAAACCGGAATTTATGGGCGGTCTATTTCATTCGTTGGGTTTATGGAATACATGGGGTTCGTTAACTGAATCGGTGAAAGCGGGGACTTCTGCCGCTGAGCATAAACCTTCTCCGGGTGGAATTGATTGGTTAGAATCGTTTATCGGCGCAATGCATTACCGCGGCGTTAAAGAAGCAAAGATAACTGCATTGATGCTCGATCTGACTAATGTGAACAAAATGCTTGATCTCGGCGGCGGCTCGGGAGTGTTCGCTATGGAGTTCATCAAAAAAAATCCAAATCTGAATGCTCTTATTTTTGATCTTCCAAATGTTATTCCTATTACAAACCGTTATGTTGAACAAGAAAAGATGACCGAAAAAATTTCATTCTTAAACGGCAATTATCTTGTTGATGATTTTGGCGGCGGATACGATTTAATTTTTCTTTCGGCGATTGTTCATATAAACAGTTTTGATGAAAATAATTTTCTAATAAAAAAATGTTATGACTCGCTCAATGCCGGTGGACAGATAGTTATTAAAGATTGGGTGATGAATGAAGATAGAACCGAACCGGCGGGCGGCGCATTTTTTGCCTTGAATATGCTTGTCGGAACCGAACGGGGCGATACATACACGGAAACAGAAATGAAAAGTTGGTTTACAAATGCAGGCATCAAAAAAATAGAAAGAAAGAATACCAGCTTCGGTTCATCGCTTATGATTGGATACAAGGAATAATTAATAACGGCACAACAAATGAAAAAAACAATCCTCTTTTTAAGCTTGATTTTTATTTCGGCTTGCAGTCACAAAAAAGATATTTCAGAAACACTCCAGAACAATTTTGAAGTGCGTTCTATTTCAAATGATTTCTCGGCGCCCGCAATCAATCTAAACGAAAATCATTTGAAAGAAATTCTTGTTCTCCTTCACAATAAATTTTCGGCTGCGGAAATAAAAGAACATTTCAAGCTTAGCGATACCAGTTACAATTTATGTATTAACGATCTTTTTGGCGAAGGACTGATTAAGACAACAGCGGGGGGTGAATTTGTGCCTGCTTGTATGGTAATTAATTTTGAAGAGGGGAACAAAATTAAAAAAACCGCCGATTCTCTTGGTAGAGAAATGAGTCTTATTGCAATTGACCGTCTTGCCAAAATCAAAGAAGCATATCAAAAGATTCCTGCTTTCAAAAATATTCCTTTTGATGCAGCGTCACTTTTTATTCTTGGAAACGTTATTCATAATTATTGGCAAATGCCGAACATGGCGGAAAAATTCATCAAAGCGGACCCACCGCACCGAGGTGCAAATAAATACTATTTGGCGGTCTTAGAAAATAAAATCGAAAACGAATTTGAGCCGTTCGGTCTCTTCTTAAATAGATTTCAAATGATTGGCAATTATACTTGCGGTTATTATGGAAATAGACACACCGAATCAGATTCAGTAATTACACGCGGAGAATTAGATGGACTGCTAAAAGATAAATATTCAACGGTGCCAGTGTTAAACGCAGCAGATCAAAAAAAGCTGAACGATCTTGCTTCAATTATTTTGCCGGATTTGATCAACTATCTTGAAAGAAACAGAACTCTCTTTGTGAAATTGTATCTCAATTCTATTTACAAAGATCAAACAACTTTTCGTGAATGGTTTGCCTGGTTTTATCAATTCATCATTACACAAACAAATAAGACTTTAATTGAAAAAGGGTTTATTAAATATGCCCCATCTCAACACACAAAATTTATCTTGATAAAGTAAGTTGTTACGAAAAATGTTTCATTTTTTATTTTCCCGATCTACGGATTTAGTGATTAATTGAAGTTACACATGGTGGCGTTTTTCTTTGCGGTCTTTGCGTAAAAAAGAAACAAATTTCACGCAAAGGCGCAAAGGTAACATGACTACGGCAGGCAGGCGCTAAGATCGCAAAGAAACGATAACTGAAAAATATTATGGGTTCAACACGCTTACGCTAAATAAATTAATAAGCCCATTAAAAACATCTTCTTGATTATTCCGCTTGCTTCGCTTATCATCACTTTGTAAATAAAATGGATAAAGCAATGGACTTAGAAAAATTTAAAGCGCACAAAGATGATAAAATAAATCTTTCAAAAATTGAAACCGATTACACCGGCGAACTTGATTCAAAAGAAGACGGCAAAGAATTGCTGGAAAAAAACATAAAAAAAATGACAGAGCTTCAGGAAAAACTTTACGCGCAGGATAAATATTCGCTCCTCATTATTTTTCAGGCAATGGATGCCGCAGGTAAAGACAGCGCAATTAAACATGTGATGAGCGGACTGAATCCGCAAGGAACGCAAGTCTTCAGTTTCAAGCAACCTTCGACGGAAGAACTTAATCACGATTATATGTGGCGGACAAGCAAATCATTACCCGAACGGGGACGGATTGGAATTTTTAACCGTTCATACTACGAAGAGGTTTTAATCGTCCGCGTTCATAATTTAATTAAATCACAAAAAATCCCGGCAGAGTTTATAACCAAAAATATTTGGGAAGAAAGATTCAATCAGATTCGAAATTTTGAAAAATATCTTTATGAAAACGGAACATATATTCTAAAATTCCATCTGAACGTTTCAAAAAAAGAACAATCGAAAAGGTTTCTCGAAAGAATTGAAGACCCGGCAAAAAACTGGAAATTCTCTACAAGCGATTTAACAGAACGGGATTATTGGAACGACTATATGAGATGTTACGAAGAAGCAATTAGCGCAACAAGTACTGAGTTTGCGCCATGGTACATAATCCCGGCAGATAAAAAATGGTTTACTCGTCTTGCAATATCGGATGTGATAATTGAAACAATGAGAAGCATGGATTTAAAATATCCCGAAGTGAGTGATGAGCAAAAGAAAAATTTGGAGGTTTGCAAAGAGAAACTTTTGAAAGCCGATGCTTGATATAAGATGCTCGATGCCGGAGATAGAATGTCATAAATTCCGTTATCGAGCATCTTGATTCAGTAACTCACTTTTTTAATTCTTCCTCAATTAATTTTATCATCTTCTCAAATTCTTTTTGAACGAAACCGGTGCTTGCCCATTTTATTTTCCCATCTTTACCAATAACAAAATTTCTTGGAATATATTTTGAGGCGAACAGATTATATGTTTTTGCCTCTGTATCAAGATAGACCGGGAAAGTGTATTTGTATTGTTCGATAAATTTTTTAACAACTTCTTCTTTCTCTCCACGTGAGATGCAAGGGAGTGTAAAGTTAGCGTCTTTGATTTTGTCGTAAATATGTTTTTGCAGAAGAGGGAGTTCCGCTTTACATGGAGGACACCAGGTAGCCCAAAAATTTATTAAAACCACTTTATTTTTAAGCGCTTCGAATGAAAATGAATTTCCATTGAGTGATGTTGTAGTAAATGCCGGAATATTATCTCCAACATTTTTAATTGTGGCTGAATTAATATCGTCTTGCGCAAAAGTGAGCGAGCTGAAAAATATTAGTAAAACAATTACATTTAACTTTGATCTCATTTTCTCTTCTCTATATTTTAATAACTGATGTTACGCACAGACATTATTATTTGTCATTCTGACCCCGATTTATCGGGGGGAGAATCTAAAAACTTCTTTTTTGCTCGATTGCGAGATTCTTCACTCCACTTCGTTCCGTTCAGAATGACACCTTGCGTAAGGTGAATTAATAATTATAAATAGTACCTCATAATAGATCGTGATTTGCTTCTTCTTTTTACCTCTTCAAAGCCAGCTTTTTCAAACGAAATTGGAATACCCGTCCAAGCAAAAGCTGCCGGAATGTTTTTGTTGTAAGGAACAGTTGGATAACCTTCAAGTATTTTCACTTTTTTCTTTTTGCAGAAGTTGATAACAGCGTTAAGCAATTCTGTTGATAGTCCTTTTCTTCTGAATTCTTTAGTTATAAAAAAACATGTTATAGACCAAACCTGTTCGTCATCAATTCTTTTTAATACACGTGAATTATCTAATCGTATAAATTTTTCTCTCGGTGCCGCCGCACACCAGCCAATCGGTTGTTTTCCCAGATATGCGATTATTCCGATCTGTTCATTTTTTTTGACCAGTCCCAGCATTTCTTTTTTATTTCCGGCGCCCTTTTGTTCTTCAAATTCGGAAGATTTTAAACGCCAGCTCATACACCAGCATCCTCCGCAAGCGCCGCGCTCACCAAAAAGATTTTCGAAATCATTCCAGGTTTTTTCTGTTAGAGGTTTAAATGTAAATTTCATGAAAATCAGCTTGGGTTTGGAAACGTAACGCGGAACGTTGTTCCTTTTCCTTTAACACTTGTTGCTTTTATATCAGCTCCATTAAGGTCGCAATATTTTTTTGCCAAAGCTAATCCGAGACCATTTCCTTCAAAATTTCTTGTGTAACCCTGTTCTTCTCTGGTAAAGGGGGAAAACAATTTTGGCAAAAACTCACTGGCAATTCCAATGCCTGTATCTATAACGTCAACATATAAATTGTTGCGAGGATCCCGACCGATTGTTATATCAACTTTTCCCGTCGAAGTGTACTTAATGGCATTCTCAATCAAATGATGAAAAACCTGGTTAATAGAATATTCATCGGCATCAATTATTGTATCGGCGCTGTTATTATAAAGACCAAAAAGAATTTTTTTCTTTTCGGCAATTTTTTGAAAACTTTTATGACTCTTTTGAAGCACATCTTTTAAAAGATCAATTTTTTTAGAACGGAAAGAATAAGATCCGGTTTGAAGCTCGGACATGTTAAGTATAAGTTCGACGGTTCTCATTATTCGCCTGCCTTCATCTTCTATCACATCAAAGGCATTTTTCAATTCATCATCAACCTGGTCTTGAAGTTCGTCTTTCATCATTCCAGTAAAACTTAAAATCACATTCAACGGCGTGCGGATTTCGTGAGACATTTGTGCGAGGAACTCAGATTTAAGTTTATCCGATTGTTCAGCATGTTCTTTCGCTTCAACCAGCGCTTCTTCAATTCTCTTCTTGTCGTTAATGTCTTCAAGAGTGCCCTCGTAATACAAAATGTTCCCTTCTTCATCTTTTACAGCGCGCGCGCTTTCTCTAACAAAAATTATTGATCCGTCTTTTTTTCTCCATTTGGTTTCGAACCCAAAAATCTTTCCATATTGTTCAAGTTCATTTTTAAAAAATTCGCGGGCTTTAGGATCTACATAAGTTTCCATTGCGGTTAAGTTAGCAACTTCTTCAAATGAATCGTAGCCAAGAATTTTTACAAGAGTAGGGTTAGCCATAAGGATTTTGCCTTTCGGAGTGGTGCGGTAAATTCCAATGGTTGCGTTTTCGTATAATCCTCTAAATCTAAGCTCGCTTTCTCTTAATGCTTCTTCTGCGTTTTTCCGCTCGGTAACATCCTGCTTAATCTCAACGTAATAAATAATTTCGTCCGATAAATTTTTAACCGGGGTAATTGTGAATTCTTCGGTATAAAGAGAACCATCTTTGCGTTTGTTAATTATTTCTCCTCTGAAAATCTCACCGGTTTTTACAGTATGTTCAATATACTCGTAGTAACTTTGCGGGTGCACACCGGATTTCAAAATGCTAAGAGATTTACCAAATATCTCGCTGATTGTGTAGCCTGTCAACTTAGTAAATGCGGAATTAACCCAAATAACTTTTCCTTCGATATCGGAGATAACAATACTATTTGCCGCAGCTTCAAGCGCGTTACTTTGAAGAGAGATTTGATCTTCACCAGTCTTCTGCTCTGTGATATCAGTAATAAATCCTTCAAGTGCAATTAGTTCATCCTCTTTTTCAGAAAAAATTCCCACACCCTGTTCCCAAACCCATTTTTCGTAACCGCCGGTTGTTTTAATTCTATATACCAGCTGATATGGTTTTCTCTCTTCAACGGCATTTCGAACCTGCGCTAAAGTTTTCTTTTTATCGTCGGGATGAATAAGATCGTAGTACAGAACAGATTTACCGGACATAAAATCTGCGGCTTTATATCCCGTTATTATCAGGCATTTATCACTAACAAATTCGAAATCCCATGGGCTATCAAGTCTGCACCGGTAAACCATTCCCGGTAAATTTTGAATTAGTGTATCTAACTGCCGCTGGCTTTTTTGAAGCGCTTCCTCAACGCGGGTAGTCTTTCTCAATCCTTTTTCTAAATCGAGATTTGCATTTTCAATTTTGCGTATGAATGCTACTCTGATTTTTTCCGAACGGTAAAGTATGAATGCGGTGCTAAAGGAAAGGATTAGACTTATGCCGATTAATACAAATTGAGTAATTCTAAAATTATTAACCTGTGCCTTTACTATTGTATGAATTTCTTTTTCTATTTGGTTTGATTTATTTTCTATTTGATTGAAAAGTTCTTCCCATTTCATCCTTAAATCGGTGTCTGCAGCATTTTTATCCTTGGAAGAAATTTTTAAAGAAAGAGCGCGGTAATCGAAAAGCAGAACCTGAAGCTTTTGAACACTAACTTTTAAATCACGATTATCAATGGGAATTGGAAGAATATTTGTGGCATCCTTTTGTTCAAGAACCAACGCTGCATTATATTCTACAAATTCAAGATACTCTAAAGCGCTTTTAACAGTTTCCTGAGACGGCTGTTCAATGTTTTTAATGAATTCCATTCGTGCCTTCAATATGTTAGATTTGATTTCGAAGGCAGAGTTGAGAAGTGTTGAATAAAAGAAATTTGTTCTAAGTCCCATAAACAAACTAAATAGAACGGTAAGCGCCATCACTAATCCGGCACTAAGAATTAGTATATAAACGATTTTGTTAGAAGAAGATATTTTCTCTTTATGACCCATAGTTTAGAGAGTTTATGAGATATTATATTTTTAACATTTAGTCATCAACCATCTCTCCCCCTAAATCTTAATTAATATTTGGTAGCTCCATGGCTCAAGAATTAATTGGTACGGTGAACTTAATTGTATTACCATGCCGGTGAAAAGATTTTTATATGTTCCCTCAAGTTTGGAATCCGAAATTGATATCTGTTTTTTCAATGCCGAAAAATTGAAGAACGCGGCAATCTTATTGCCATCTTTTTCTCTAACATACGCAAAAATATTTTGATCACCGGCAGTAATTTTTTGAAATTCGCCGCCGGATGCGCCATTCCACAAAGCTTTGTTTTCTTTTTTGAGTTGGAAAAGCTTTGTATAAATATCGCGCATTTTATTTTCTTTCCAATCAATTAAATCTTTTTCGAAAAAAAGTAAGCGCTTATCTAAACCGGCTTCTTGACCGTTATATACAAGCGGCATTCCGGGTAGAAGCGCTGAAGCAACGGCAAACGTTTCAGCTGCAGGACCAAATCTTTCTTTGTCCGTTCCATTCCACGTATTTTCATCGTGATTTGATGTAAAGTCCATTCTATAAGCGTCAACAGGATATTCGTTTTTTTCTTTGTCGTAATATTTGTAGAAATCTTCCGCATTCTTCTTCCCTTTAGCACAATCAACAAATAGATCTTTCAATTGCCAATTGTAGGTCATATCAAATGCTTGATGAAGTTCCGGTTCACTCGCTTCCGCCAGCATAAAAATTGGTTTGACCGCATCGAGCTGAGGGCGAACCCATTTCCAGAATTCAAGCGGAACCATTGCCGCCACATCGCATCGAAACCCATCTATATCGCACTGCTCAATCCAAAATTTCATCGCATCGCGCATTGAGTTCCACAATTCTTTGTTGTTGTAATCTAATGAAATAACGTCTGTCCAATCGAAAGGAGAAACAAATTTTCCATTTTTATCTTTCTTAAAATAATCTGGATGAGTTTTAGTCCAAACATTATCGAATGAAGTATGATTCGCAACCCAATCAATGATGACATGCATACCAAGAGCATGGGCTTGATTAACCACAGTTTTAAAATCTTCTATCGTTCCAAATTCAGAATTGATTGCAGTATAATCTTTAACGGAATAATAACTTCCGAGAGATCCTTTTCTATTTAATTCTCCAATCGGGTTAATAGGCATAAACCATAGAATTCCAATTCCCATTTCGTTCAACTTGGGTAAAGATTGTGCAAAAGCTTTAAATGTTCCTTCCGGCGTGTACTGGCGAACATTTACTTCGTAAATTGTTGAATTAACGCTCCATGCAGGATGGGTTAGAATTGAATCCTTACCATTCTCACCATTTGCTAAAATAGAAAAAGAGATAAATGAAAAGACGATAATTATAAGGATGCTTTTTACTTTAAAGAAATGCCGTGTCATTAAATATTCTCCTAATTAATAATTAAAACTACACATAAATTTAACTAAAAAATTACGTTATATAAATTCATTTTTAGTAAATTATCTACAGAAAAAATAGAAATTAAGACTATGAAGAAATCATTAAGCGACCCTGTCGTAAAATTTTTCGTTTCCTTTATCGGCTTATATTTTATCTGCTTTGTATTGAAAGAACTTCAGCACATATTCATTCCTCTTGTAATTGCCTACTTACTCTTTTTCTTTTTCGAACCGCTCAACGAATTTCTGAAATCAAAAAAGATACCGTTACCAATCATAATATTCGTCGACCTATTATTGACAACTTCCCTTTTCTACGGAATTACAAAAATAATCATTGATAGATTTATAGCGTTCAGTTCACAATTCCCAATGTACGAGACGAAACTTAATCATATTATCAGTACATCGGCGGTTTCTATTGGATTAAAGAACAAACTGCTTACACATTTTAACATCTCTCAAATTCTCCAGTCTGTTGATGTAGGCATTTTGGCAAGCGGAGTTTTTTCCTCAACTTTATCTGTGATTGTGGCAGTATTGCTGGTATTTTTCTTTTTTATTTTTATTAATAGCGGGCACGATAAAATTTTTGAAGCTATCAGGATGCGATACGTTGAAAAAGGAGTTAGGTCATCATTAAAAAAAATTATGAAGGGAAGTAAATCTAACAGTGCAGATACAATAGATGCTACAGAGACAGACCTTGAGACGATGACCGTTCAGCGCGAAATAAAACTTCAGAAGGCAATAAAAGATATCACCGAGCAAGTCCAAAGGTATGTAATTACAAAATTGTTGATTAGTCTATCGCTTGGAGTGATTGTTGGTTTTATTTTATGGCTCTTTAAGATCGAGTTTTTTATTATCTGGGCATTTCTGGCTGTTCTTCTGAATTTCATTCCTAATGTTGGTTCGGTGATTGCTGTGATTCTTCCTGCTTTGATGGCGCTTGTACAATATGGATCTTTCGGGTATGCATTGCTGCTTACGGCAGTAATAATTGTTGTACAGAATATAATTGGTAACATAGTCGAACCTAAAATATTTGGTAACCGTCTTGGATTGAACCCGTTGGTAATTCTTCTTTCTCTTTTAATCTGGGGCTATATTTGGGGAATAGTAGGAATGTTTCTAGCGGTTCCGTTAACTGCGATTGGAAAGATTATCATGTCCAACGCAACTTCTAAAAACATACGCTTTATAACCAACTTAATGGGCAGTTGATCTTTTCTTCATGTGATTTGATAAAGGGTATCTCTAAAAACTATTATTTAAAAAATAGAACACAGATTTACCCCGTGGAATAAAGTGAAATTGAATTCTTATTGAATATTGATAATACTATTCCACGGGGTGAACGAATAAAAACGGACTTGCCTGCCGAGTCTGTTGTACAACT
>JAJYXU010000136.1 GCA_021801605.1 Bacteroidota bacterium | reverse complement strand
TTGGTAGAGTTCAAAAATAAGCGCCGCCGATAATGCAGATATCAAAACATATTTAACCCACTGAAAATTATCCGGGTAATTCCCACGAAGAGAAATCCATATTACACCGCTTAATAGGAAAACTATTGCTGTAACTATAGGTATGGTCAATTTAGAATCTAGTTGTTTCTTAATTCTTTCATATTCATTTACAAGTTAAGATAAAAGAAAAATATTTTCCGCTTGATTTTAAGAAACTTTGAGGAGACGAAATACTACTTGACACGAAAAAGCATTTTTGCTAAACGAATAATTTCATTTTTTTCTACTACATGCATTGCCAAGAGTGAAAAGATAAATCCAAAGAGCAGAACTATTTTGTAAGTGAAATTAAGTCCGACCTGATAATACAAGTAATAGTAGAGTAAACAAGTGATGGAAATCAAAGATAGAATTTTGAAGATTTTTCCAAATTCATATTTAATAGGATAATATTTTTGCGAAAAGAAATAGAGACCCGCAGCCATAATAATATAACTTGCAAGGGTTGCCAGCGCAGCGCCGATGAGTCCAAGCAACGGAATCAATAAAATATTTACAACAACATTAACCACAGCTCCTGCGCCGGTTACATAAGGAAAATATTTCGTCTTTTCTTCAATATAAATTCCCGCTTGAAAATTATAATAGATCCCGTTAAAGAGATAAGCTAGAAGGATAATAGGAACAATCGCTACGCCGCTTAAATATTCTTTTCCTATAATTGATTTACCGGGAAGAAATTCGAATCGGGCAAAGTCTTCTACAAAAAGCGTAAGTAGAATCCAGATTAAACTAGAGACAATCATAAATAGAGTTAAAACTTTTGCAAATAACTCTTTGGCATTTTTTTCTTTTGCGTTATTTAAGAAGAAGGGCTGCCAAGCAAATTGGAACATAGAGGCAAAAAGCATCATGAAAATACCGAGTTTATAGTTGGCTTGATAGATTCCAAGCGTTGATTCATTCGTCATTGCTAAAACGACCGGACGATCAATAACTTGTACTATCATCGCAGCCATACTTGCCGGTAAATATGGCAATCCAAACCATAAATACTTCTTCAATAACTCTTTATCAATTTTTAGATGTAGCATTTTAAATATATCTGGAGTTAATACAATAAACGAAAATGCCGATGCAATTAGATTTGCAATAAAGATCGCTTCAATTCCCAGTTTGTACTTAAGAACAAGAATAAAGTTGAGTGAAATATTTAAAAGAATGTTTGTGAGTTTGATAGCCGTAAACTTACCGGCTTTTCTTTCCAGACGTAGATTTGAAAACGGCACTATTGCAAGCGTATCAAAAATTAAAATGAAAATTAGATAGTAATAAAGTTTTGTTAACTCTGCAGGAATTTCCATTAGATGACTGAGCGGAGTTTTCAATAAGTAAAGAAAAATAGACAGAGCAATGGAAGTGAGAAAAACAAAAAGGAATGCCGTAGAAAATATTTTCTTCTTTTCGCTTTCATCATTCAAGGATGCATATTTCATAAATGCGGCATCCATTCCATAAATGAAAACAATATTTAAGAAAGCGAGATAAGCATATATATTCGAGTAGATTCCAAAATCGTGTGTGTTGATTACGTTTGTATAAAATGGGACGAGAAAAAATCCAAGGAATCTTCCGATGATAGTACTAATGCCGTATATGGCGGTATCTTTGGTTAGCTCTTTTATTTTCTCTATCATCTCAACACAAGATCAACCCGAAGAAAAATTTCTCCGGCAAACTTTTAAAAATTATTTGCTAAAATATTTTGTCAGCGCTTCAACATAAATTTTGGGCGGACGCACTGCTCTCTTTGTATCTGTCCGTATAAAAACATGAGTGGTAAAACCTTCGGCAATCAATTCATCAGAACCTTTCCGCTTAACAGAATATTCGATATGAACCTTTGGAGAATGTAACTCTTTAACCGTTGCGTGAATTTGTAGAATGTCGTCATATACAGCCGGAATAAAATATTTCAAGCCGGCTTCAATCAACGGCAATTGATACCCGCTCTTTTCAACTTCGGAATACGCTAAGCCGGCAGTCCGCAATAGTTCTGTTCTTCCAACTTCAAAGTATTCTAAATATTTTCCGTTGTAAACGAATTGCATTTTGTCTGTATCGGCGTAACGGACACGAATTTCAGTCGTGTGAGTGAGCATTTATTTTCCTGATATGTGAAAATGACAATTATTTTTTTCTGATTAAATAAATATCTTGCGGCGAGTTTGTACGACTTATCCCTGCAATGAATTCCAACAACTCAAAACCGTCTAGAAGGTTTTCTTCCACGTATTTTCTAGTCTGATAAACCGTGCATTTATTATCGCCCTCCACCATTTGATTAACAGTAAAGATCCCTTTATTAGACAGTTCTGCTAATTCCATTTTCGTCAAATTTGAAAAGGTGCTCTCTCCATGAGTTGTAAAATAAAAAGAGCCACCTGTTTTCAGAATTCTGTTGAATTCCTTCATCCATTCTTTCTGCAGAACCGGACCTATATGCGTAAAAACTGAACGCGCATAGATCAAGTTGAATATTTCATTCTGGTAATTCAGCGGCGGCACAAGTTCACTCATGGAAAAATTTCCGAACGTTAAATTTTCGCCGCTCCATTTAATTAATTCCGGATTAATATCGCTTCCAAAATAATTATTGTTTTTCGAGTAGGAATAAAAATGTCTTATGATTCTTCCACACCCGCAGCCGAAATCGAGAATATTGCATGATGAGTTAAGATTTATTTTATTCCTCTCAAGAATCTTTTGCATCCCATCAAAAATTTCTTTACCGGAATTCCAGTAAATACCACTCCAACGTAATCCAATGATCAAGAATATCAATTCGGGATCGGGTGATGGAAATCCATCCGGTAAACCGTTTCGTCTGAATTTTTGTTCATTAATTAAAATAGCTGGCGAGAAAGTTTTTACCGAGTTATAAAAGGATCTTGCCTTATCAATCAATCCTATTTCAGTTAAGATTTGCTTTACCGCAGATTTCAAAAAAGAGAACTCCTAACTTTCTTTATAAACTCCCATCTTGCCAAATTTTTCTAAACGATTCTGCATCAGTTTTTCCGGTTTGATTTTCAAAAGTGTTTCGAGTTCTTCTTTGAGTGTTGCTTTGAGTGTGCTTGCCATTTGCGAATGATCTTTATGTGCGCCGCCCAGAGGTTCCGGAACAATCCGGTCAATTATACCTTGAGCTAACAAATCTTCGGCTGTAAGTTTCAATGCCTCTGCCGCTGTTTCTTTATACTCCCAGCTTCGCCACAAAATACTTGAGCAAGATTCCGGACTGATTACCGAATACCAAGTATTCTGAAGCATTAAAATTCTGTCGCCAACGCCAATTCCCAACGCACCGCCGCTTGCCCCTTCTCCAATTATTGTAACAATTATAGGCACACGCAAACGACTCATCTCAAAAAGATTTTTGGCAATAGCTTCGGCTTGTCCACGTTCTTCAGCTTCAAGACCGGGATATGCGCCGGGAGTATCAATCAAGGTGATTACAGGAATTTTAAATTTTTCGGCAAGCTTCATTAAACGCAATGCCTTGCGGTAACCTTCCGGGTTTGACATTCCAAAGTTTCTATACAAATTTGATTTTGTATCGCGCCCTTTTTGATGACCAATAATCATAATTTTTTGATCGTCTATTTTAGCAAAGCCGCCCACAATTGCTTTATCATCCTTATAAAATCTATCGCCGTGAAGTTCTATAAAATTTTCTGTTATCATGTAGATATAATCGAGAGTATAAGGTCGTTCAGGATGGCGTGCAAGCTGAACCCGCTGCCATCGTGTTAGATTTTCATAGATTTCTTTTTTCAAGTCGAGCACCTTTTCTTCGAGAGTTTTTACCTCTTTTGCGATGTCAAGACGTCCTTCATACTTTCGCATCTCTTCGATTTTATTTTCAAGCTCTATGATTGGTTTTTCAAAATCCAGTATATTTTTTGCCATATTCTTTACATCCTAAAAAACATTTTTGAAATCGTTTTCCCCAGAATTTCAAGATCGAGCCAAATATTTTGATTTTTGGCATAAAAGATATCAAGCTTTTTCATTTCTTCTTTATCGGATTGGGATAAATTTTCTATGAACCAAAAACCGGTCAATCCTTTTTTACCAACGTACAATTCGCCATGATAAGATGATTCTTGTGGTCCAACAAAACTTTTTTTAGCTGCAATAACACTCGGGGTTTCAAGAATGAATTGAGAAAATTTATTTTTTTCCGAGGCGAACTTCTGAAATAAATATATGAAAGGATAAACCAAAAACAAAATTAAGAAACTTAAGACAAGATCGAATGAACGTTTGGACGCACGATGGAGATAGGAAGAAATATTATATTGTACTTTGAGAAGCGGAATATCATCCAGCATAGTTATTGCAGACTTTCCAACAAGATAATCCGACTTTTTCCCTGCAACAAGGAACTCAACGTTTTCGCCCTGGCATTCGGCAACAACTGCAAACATTTGATTGAATGAAAGATCGTCCGAAGAAAAAATTACCTTATCAATTTTTTCATCTGCAATTATTTTTTTAATATTATCAACTGCACCAAGAATTTTAAAATTGCCGATACTCCCGCCAACATTTTTTCTTGTCAATCCAATCAGTCCAACAACTTGATACAATCTGGTAAAAGTTGATTTTAACTTTGCCGCAAGTTCTTCTGCTTTTATTTCGCTTGCAACTATGAGCGTGCGGGATTTTCTTATATCGGTTTCCAAACCCATTTTGAAAATTACCTTTAAGGCAATCCGCCATAACAAAAAAGCCGCAAGCGCAAGTCCATAAGTGATAAGAACAACTGCGCGGCTGAACGCAAATTGCTTAAAGAAATATGTAAGCGCAGAAAGAAAAACCAATCCATATAAAAGCGAAAAGAATGTCCGGAGAATTGAAAATGAATTTTTCTTGTAAGCTCCTCCAATTGCTGAAATAAATATCTGAAACAGTGCCGGTACAAAATAAATCCATGGCAAAGCAAAAGCCGGAAATCCGGTCCAATGTTGATTTGCATAAATTTTTTCAGCGAGAAAAACCGCTCCGGAGAAGATAAAGAAATCAACTACAATAGAGATAATAGAGAGCTTAAACACATTTGCAAATGCAATCAGCTTGCGGAAAAGAATTGCTAACTGTAAAATTGATTCAACAAGAAACGAGGAAGATAAATGTTTACGCACAAAGAGATGCATGGCGTTATAAAAAACTTTTGTTTCATCTATGCTGCTGCGCTTTGTGCTTTCTCCCTTGTAATGGATTATCTCTGTAGTATGAACATAATAAACTTTGTAGTTTGATTTCTGCACTCTGTAACAGAGATCGAGATCTTCGCCATACATAAAGAACTGTTCATCAAATCCGCCGACTTTTTCATAAACATCTTTTCTGATCATCAAAAATGCGCCGCTGACAGCATCAACTTCGTATGTTTGGTTTTCGTTAAGGTAAGTCAGATTATAACGAGCAAAGGCGCGGCTTTTCGGAAAAAGTTTGCTCAATCCAATTACTTTTGTGAAAGAAGTCCATGGACCGGGAAAACTTCTGCGGCATGCAAGCTGAAGTGTGCCGTCGGGATTCAGAACTTTGCAGCCGGCAATTCCAACTTGAGATGTCTTCTCAAAAAACTCAATCATCTTTGAAAAAGTATCTTCACGAACTATTGTGTCTGGATTAATTAATAAAAAATATTTCCCGACTGCTATTTTCATAGCTTGATTGTTTGCCGAACCGAACCCGACATTAAGCTTATTGGCAATCAATTTTACGTTTGGAAATTTTTCGCGGAGTATTTCAACGCTGCCGTCATCTGAAGCGTTATCAACTACAATAATTTCTGTGGAAATATCTTTTGCGGAAATACGTATTGAATCGAAAAGGTTGAGTAGAAATTCTTTTACGTTATAGTTAACTATTATAATAGAAAGATCAATCATGCTGTCTTTAATTAAGTGTGCCGAAAATACTTTTGCAACGTAGCTTCCAAACAATAAAAATGGCTTCGTGAACAATTTTCTTTGACATCTTTGATGTTCCTTGAACTCTATCGGTAAATGTAATCGGAACTTCAAGCAAGCGGAAACCTTTTTTCCACGCTTTATAATTCATCTCTATCTGGAATGAATAACCGTTGGAATGAATTGCATCAAGATCAATTGATTCTAAAACTTTTCTGCGAAAACATTTGAAACCACCGGTTCCATCTTTAACGGGCATTCCGGTAATAATTCTTGTGTAGAGATTTGCGAAATAACTTAATAGCAATCTTCTAATCGGCCAATTAATAACGCGGACACCATATATGTACCGGCTGCCAATTATCAAATCGTAATCTTTAATTTTATCGAGGAATTGTTCCAATTCTTTTGGGTCGTGAGAGTAATCGGCATCCATCTCTATTGCTGCTTCGTAGCCATGTTCAAGAGCATACTTGAAACCGGCAACATAAGCAGTACCCAAACCCATTTTTTTTTCTCGTTTAATAATTTTTACCCGCGGTTCTTTTTTACCAACACTTTCAACATATTGTGCTGTTCCATCGGGAGAATTATCATCTACCACCAATATATCCAGGGTAGAATACATATTGAGTAGATCCAAAAGCAGTTTTTGGATGTTATGAATTTCATTATATGTTGGAATAATAACAATTGCTTTCATATTCTACTTTCCAATTAATCGTAGTGTCCTTTTCCAAAAAGAACAACAAAAATAGTTCTAAAAAGAATTTTAAAGTCCATCCTTAAACTCATATTCTCAATATAAAATAAATCGTAACGAAGTTTTACTTTTACATCGTCTATGGTCTCGTCATATTTATGTTTTACCTGTGCCCAGCCCGTTATTCCCGGTCTGACTTTTAGCCGGCGTTTATAGAGAGGAATTTCGTGAGACAGTTTTTCAACGAAGAAAGGACGTTCCGGTCGCGGACCTACAAAGCTCATATCACCTCTTAAAATATTTATTGCTTGAGGAATTTCGTCGAGTCTTGCTTTACGCATAAAATTTCCGACTCGTGTAATTCGGGGATCATCTTTAGTAGACCAAACCGGACCAGAATGTTTTTCTGCATCTACAACCATAGTTCTAAATTTAATAATTTTAAAAACTTTTCCGTTCATGCCGGCACGTTCTTGTCTGTAAAAAACCGGTCCTTTGCTTTCCAATTTTATTAAGATAGATGTTATCAATGTTGCCGGCGAAGTTATAATAATAAGAATGAATGAAAGTATAATGTCCATCAGCCGTTTTATTTTTTTCTCCCACTCCGGCATCAGTTCCGGCATAACATCGATCAGCGGGAAAGCATAGAGATGAGCAATTTTTGCCTGACCGCTAATGATGTCATATAAATCAGGAACAAGTTTAATCTCAACATTTTTTCCTTCGCACCTCGAAATAATTTCGAGAATAGTTTCTTCTTCGTGACGCCCGAGAGAAATGATGACATTTTTTATAAAATACTTATCAATCACGAGTTCAAGGTTGTGAATTGTATCTACCACAGAGATATTATTATAAGACTTGCCTAATTCTGCTTTATCGACGGCAGCATAAGCAATTACATCAAGTCCAAGTTCCCGAAATTTTATGATTGATTTATGAATTTCATTCGACTTGGAATTGAAACCAATAATGAGAGCATTCCTTCTTCCTATTCCTTGAACTAGCAAACGCCTCTGAAGACTGCGGATGAATAATCTTCCGGTACCTACTACGAAAAGAAAAATTCCCCAGTAAAGAAAAATGTAAAACCTAATAGACGTAGATACACCGGTTGTGTAGTCATCGTAAAGAATTAGAAATGACAGCATGAATATTCCCACAAATGAGGATTTGAAGAGTGTAGAAAGCTCGTCAAAACGAGAAAGCGCAAACCATGTACGGTACATTCCAACAAAAGTGAAAATTATGAGCCAATAAAAATAAATTGCAACCATAGAGAGCAAAATATCCGGTTGCGCTATTAAATTGAACCAACCTGTCTGTACACGTAGATAGAAAAAAAGCAACCAGGCAAAATTGATTGTTATGAAGTCTATGGTGAGTATTAAAAATTTTTCTGTTTTTTTATCCATAACACCCGGATTATAATTTTCCTAAAACTTTATCTGCAATAAAATCTCCAATTGATAAAGATGCAGTAGCCGCCGGAGAAGGAGCGTTACAAACATGAATAACCCGTTTATCTTCGACTATGTAAAAATCATCTAATAAACTGCCGTCTTTAACACAGGCTTGAGCACGAACTCCTGCTCCTCCGGGTATTAAATCATCTTCAATAATTTCGGGAATTAATTTATTCAATGCTCTCACAAAAGCTTTCTTGTTATATGAGCGGTAAAACTCTCCCAGTCCCATTTTCCAATGCTTTCTTATCATTGTATGAAAGCCGCCCCATGAAAAAGTTTCAATTGTATCACGGAGATTAAAACTAGTTTTGGTGTAACCTTCCCTCTTAAATGAGAGTACGGCATTAGGTCCGCATTCAACTTCTCCGTCAATCATTCTAGTAAAGTGAACTCCAAGAAATGGAAATGAAGGATTGGGAACAGGGTAAATGAGTGAGTTCACTAATTTTTTTTTCTCTTCCTTCAATTTGTAATACTCGCCACGGAACGGGATTAAACGCAACGGTAAATCAGGGTGGGTAATTTTAGTAATTCTATCTGCAAATAAACCTGCGCATGTAACAATAACTTTAGATTGATAAGAGCCGCCGTTCGTAATAACTTCGCATACATTATTCTTTACAACAATATTTTCTACTCTGCTGCCGAACTCAATCTTTGCATCAAAACGTTTAATCAATTCAAGATATTTCTCGGAAACTTCTGTATAATCAATAATTCCCGTTTGAGGAACAAATATTCCGGCAACACTGTCAACGTGAGGTTCTTTTTCACGGAGTTCTTTCTTATTAAGTTTTTTTAATCCTTGAAGACCATTTTGCTCTCCCCGCTTAAAAATATTTTCCATTACAGGAATTTCATTTTCGGAAGTTGCAACAATAACTTTACCGCAAATATTGTAACGAACGCCGTTCTCTCTGCAAAAATCGATAAGCATTTTGTAGCCGTTTACACAGTTCTGCGCTTTTAAACTTCCCGGTTTATAATAGATCCCCGAATGAATTACACCGCTGTTATTTCCCGTTTGATGTTTTGCAACGCCATCTTCTTTTTCAAGAATCAAAAGTTTTAGCGAAGGATTCTTCTCAAGAATTTTTAGAGAGGTTGCCAAACCAACTATACCTGCACCTACAACTATTACGTCTAATTTCATTTTAAACTAACCCAAAATTAAATGTTCAATGGAAATTCATATTGCAACAGATTCGTGTGAGAAAATATTAAAATCTCAATACTTTTTTCCCATTCTAAGATTAAAATTATCTGATGTTAATAAGCTCGGCACAAAAATCCACAAATTTTGAGAGTATTCCAATTATTGCGGGGAGACCGCTAAAAAATCCAACGTTGCTTGATTCAAAGAAGAAGCAAAACAGACAGGTGAAATAGAAAACTTTTTGCCTAATCTTCAATTGAATAACAAAATGTAGTTGTATGAACTGTTTCTTAAGAAATCGAGATTTCTGAAAAATAGTTTTTGCATTACATGATTAGTCTGTTATAGCACGCGGATGACGCGGATTGAGCGGATTCTCACAGATTTTGATCAGTGTAAATCCGTTTAATCTGTGTCATCAGTGTGCTATTCCTGATTTTTCATGAGGTCTCATACAGTTAATACTCTTTATTTTTTTAAGTAAAAAACTGCCTGATCTCCTAGATTAGCAGTATTAAGTTCCATAGCACGTTTGGAAAACTCTGAAATATCTTTTTTTGAAAAAAGGGAATTCTTGGGATTCATTAAATATGAATGAGGGTCATTCAGTGGTATGTTCTTCAAATACTGATCGCTCCCCCAGAATTGAAAAGTTGTCGAATCATAAATAACATTTCTAAGTTTAAAATTTGTTTTTCGAGAAAGAATTTCGATACTCTTGATAGAATGAAGATAAGAATGTCTAGGAGCATCTAATTGCACCCAGTTAATTCCATAGTTCTTCCATGCATAAGAAGAAACAGTCGGAACTCTGATTATACAATAGCCACAAGGCTTTAATAAATCATAGGCAGTTTTTAATATCTTTTCTTGGTCGGGAATATGTTCAAGAGAATGATGAAACATTATTAAGTCCCATTTGCCTTGTAAATCTTCAATATTCTTTTTTTGAATTCTTAAACCATTTCCATATACAATATCTTTCTCATTATAAGGATCAATCCCAAGAAGGTTTTTAAATCCAATTTCACGAAGCGAGTTTAGAAATATGCCTGCACCACATCCTACATCAAGAATATTATGGTCCTTGTTTATCGGAATGTTTGAAAGTGCTTTATACTCTATTGCCGGATATTTGGCATATAATAGTTTACCAATAATTCCTTTATTGAAAACAGCATATTCATTTCTCAAATTTTTTACTAACTTTTTAATTATATTCAGCTTTGGTAATGATTTATACGAATAGTAGCCTTCCGAGTAATATTTTGAAATATCTGAAGGAATTTTTTCAATCTGCAGACAATCGCACATTGAACATTGGAAATAAAGAAAGACATCCCTGTATCCAAGCATCATTTCTCGCGCTTCATATTCTTGATTATTTTGTTGATTACCACAAATTCTACATTGCATAGTTTACACCTAAAACAAGATCATGAATATTTATAGTAACGTATTTCCAGGTTTTCTTAGAATAGCTTAAAACAAATTTTTGGTCTATTCAAAGAAGCGTATTATATTTCGCCAGATTTGAAAAATTTCAGGACTTAATATGCCTCTTCAAAATTATAAAATGATTAGTATCATAGACAAACTTATTTATTTTTTTTCGATTCTATTTTTATGCACTCTAACAAACTCTATCTTTCTTAACCAGACGGGTTACTATTTATCTCTCATACTCATCGTTTTTAGGTTTTACTTAACCAGAGATAATCCTTTTTACAAAACAGGTCTTGAGTATGCATTCCTTTTTTATATAGTAGCTGAAATTCTTTCGACTATATTCTCTATAGATCCAGCTCATTCATTCCGTAATTTTATGAAAAGATTTTTTCTCATTCCCATCATTTATACTTTTGTTTATTCGGCAAAAGATTTTAAAAGCACAAAACGGTTTGTGCTAGTTTATCTTGGTGCCGCTCTGGCAACTATGTTTGTTTACCTTGGATTATCGTACAATTATTTCATAAATAATTTTTACCAACTGTATGAATCCGGTCCGTCAACTTTTCAGTATCCAATTACATCCAGCGAGTTGATGAGTTTTTCACTTGTCTTTCTTTTCGCCTTTTTAATGAATGAGAAAATGACAATAAAATATAGACTGATAGTCTTTGTTCTTTTTGCCGTAAATCTAATGGCGCTGCTTGCCACTTACAAACGTACCGGCTGGATGGGCGCTGCTGCCGGAATTTTATTTGTCATAGTACTTGGTAGAAAATGGATTCTATTAATTCCTGTAATGTTGCTGCTAATCACAAGTGCATTTATAGAAAAGAATATTAGTGCAGTTCATATTTATGATATAAGCAGTCATACATTGGTTACAAAAGACGAATTTAAAACCGGTGGGCGGGCATATTCTATTCTTCCCGAAGATAGTGTGTTTTATGTAAGTGATTTTGAGAATGGTTTGATAAAAATTAAAAATAGTAATGTGCTTGATAAATATAATCTTGGTTCGCCTGTTGTAGATTTCAAAAAATGGAAGGACAACTTCTATGTTGCAAATTTGATCGACACACGTTTTGTATTGATGCACAAAAACGCAAATAATAAACTGGATAGAGTCGATGAATTTATAACACCCGGTTTTACACGAGGTTGGTGTATTGCGAATGGATTTATATATGTGATTGACAGTGATAGCGGGATGACGATATTTAGAAATCCATTAAATCTTAAAGGCAGAATTAGAATAACTAAAGGAGTAGGTGTTGATAATGAAAAGATTTTTGTGGATTCAGCTTTTGCGATCCTGTTCTCAAAGTCCAAAGAACTAAAGGTGTTCTCTCTTAAGAATTCATTGCCAGATAAATTAATCGTCACAAAAAAATTCTCCGATAGAAGCGATCTGATTTTCTACAAAGATTCTAAATTGATTATTGTGGAAGATAACGGACCCAAATTATATTCGATCGAGTCAGATAAAATTATAGTTACAGATGTGAACAAAAATATAGCCGGTGCTTATAGCGCAATCGAAAGTGATAACAGACTATTCATAACCACAACAAAGAAAGATCTTGTTGAATTGGAATTACCTTTTAAGAATAAACTCATCGTCAAATCATTTTTCAATTTAGATTTTATGCCAAAAAGTATTGCCTATGATAACGGGAACTTGTTTGTTACTGAGGTAAAAAGAAGCCGATTGTTAAGCTCTGTCGATCTATACGTTCCCTCAAATTTCGCGCGATTGGCTTTGTGGCGAGCAGGATGGCTGATTTTTAAGGATCACCCTATAGTTGGCGTAGGTGATATCGATTTGGCGGATTTATACAAACAGTATAAAAGAACTTTCGATAAAGAAATTCAAGGACATCTTCACAATAACTACATTCACCTATTGGTAACTTTGGGCATTTTGGGCTTTATTGCGGTCATCTTTTTACTCTTGAAAATTTTTATTGTTCACATAAAAAATTATTCTGCTCTTAAAGGGGAACCGTTTGCCGCATCGTATGCACTTGGCGCAGCCGGATCGTTTGCTGCATTTCTAGTTTCGGGATTGACGGAATGGAATTTTGGCGATCACGAAATAATAACTATGGTTTGGTTTATGCTTGCCCTTAGCATCGCTTTTGTGAAATACCGAAAAGGTAAAATTGTTGAAGCAAAAGACTAATTTAATGCGCTTTTGTATTTCGCGTTAACATTTGCCAGATGGTTAGAAGTATTATCTGAATATCTAACCAGAAATTCCAATTCTCGATATACCAGATATCATACTCAATCCTTTTAATTGTTCTTTGTCTATTCTCAATAGGATCGAGAACATCGCCTCTAAGCCCGTGAACTTGCGACCATCCGGTAAGACCGGGCTTAACAAGGTGACGTAATTTAATTGCATCAAAATATTGAATGTATTCTTGATTGAATGCAACCGCATGAGGGCGCGGACCGA
>JAJYXU010000049.1 GCA_021801605.1 Bacteroidota bacterium | reverse complement strand
ATTTTTAAATTGTTGTTTGTTATGCATCCTTTTCATTGAATGAACCATTATTTGAAGAAGTTGCAAACCATTTAGCACCATTTATCTAGACGTGGTAAATGGTGATAAACGTTTTAGGGTGAAGAGACGAAACTTATCATAGTTTATCGATTTTGGGATAAACATGCATAAATGGCGATAAATACTTTTTCTGTTTTTTCATTTTCATATTTGCTCTTGTAAGACAATCACTCATCAACAAGAGGTGTGAAATGAAAAAAAAAGATCCTTCCGTTAAAGCCGAACAAAAGGAGATCCTCAAGAAACTTTCCACACTAGAAGATTTACTAAAAAAGAAAGATGATAAACCGCTGACATTCAAAGAAGCTTGCACGTATCTTGGCTTCGCTCCAAGTTATCTTTACAAATTAACCTACAAAAAAATAATTCCACATTACAAACCAACCGGCAAGATGCTATTCTTTTCCAAGTGTGAATTGGATGAATGGATTTTTAATAAAAGTGGAGAACGTAAAACGAAGCCCGCCACAGCGGGTAAAAGTGAAGAGTTAAAGGAAAATGAAGAAGAGGAAGAAACCGAAGGTGAAATGCAATCCAATAAATCGGGATAAATAGAACACAGATGACGCAGATTAAACAGATTAACACGGATTAAAGAAATGGAAAACGGAGTTCAAAATATAATGCTCTCATCAAATCCCGAAACAAGTTCGGGACAGGTTATCTCCCAAAGAGAAAGACTTTTGGAAATGCTGTTTGAAGCATTGCCGGAATTACTTCAATCAATGCCTAATGCACAGGTGAAAGAAATAATAACGCTGAGGGTGTTCACTGAAGAATACAGCAACTTGATAAAACAAAATAGATCGACTGCTTATTATAATTCTGTTGTGATCTCCTTGAAGCATTTTACAGATTTCTTTGGATTGCAAAGATCGATTCAATCAATCGGATTGAAAGAAGTTGAAAGTTTCATTTCTCACCTTCAGCAGAAAGTTAATAAGGGTTATCGGGTATATGTACGGACTTTAAAAGCAGCTTTTAATAAAGCGATTGACTGGGGATACATTAAAGAAAATTACTTCATAAAAGTAAAGCTGCCGAAAAAACAGAAAGTGAATCCGGTGTACATAAACAGCTATCAGCTTTTAGCAATCAGCAATCAGATTGAAAACAAAATAGTACGAGAAATTGTAATTCTCGGATTTTATACCGGAATGCGTTTGAATGAGTTGGTGAATTTAACTTGGCGAAATGTAAACCTAACTACAAGAATAATTACGGTTGGTGATGAGGATTTCACAACAAAGGGAAGGAATCAAAGATACATTCCTATTTGTGATGAAGCTTTTGAAGTGTTGTCAAAAAGAATTCCGAAAGTGCACATAGTACATAATGACAAGAGCTTTGTCTTCTGTAAATCAAACGGGTTTCCATTTACAGGAGATTTCATTTCGAAAAGATTTAAATCAGCTTGTAAAGCAGCGGGAACTGATAAAGCAATTCATTTTCATTCGCTTAGACATTCCTTCGCTTCAAATCTTGCGCAGAAAGGTGTATCTCTATACACGATAAAAGAACTGCTCGGACATTCTTCGATAAGTACGACGGAGATTTACAGCCATTTGAATATGGATTCGCTGAAGGATGCTATAAGAACATTCGATGGACCTCACCCTAAATCCCTCTCCTTGAAAAAAGGAGAGGGACTTTTTTAAAAGGAGAGTAAGATGACTTATTTATGGCAGGAAGAAAGAGGAAGAAAATTTTATAAAGTTCAGACAAATGAAAAAAGTATTGCCAATATACTTAAACGTAGAAATAAATTTAATTTATCGGCTATTGCACTGAATGCAAATCTATGGATTTTTAATTGTGAATTTACACGTCCGGACATTGCGAAAAAAACATTGAAATCTGTAACATGTAAAAATGTGAAAATCGATTCTGAGGGTGTAATAATTTATGAGTAATGGAATTATTAGAGTCCCCCAAAAAGGGATGTACAGAAATGAAAGAGTTGCGGAAAACCTACGCTATTTCGTATGGATTTATGGGAGTTGAGAATGAATTTTAGAGACATTGCTAAAGATTATTTTGATGTATTTGGTTTTAATGTTCTGCCGCTTGAAAATAAGGTTCCAAAAGTAACTGGTGAGGGTGGATGGAAGAAATGGGAAATTGAAGAGATGACAAGTACGGATATTGATTCGCTAGGTTGGAATTCTACAACTAATGGAATTGGGGCTATTTCAGGAATAAGAAAACTCAGATGTTTGGATTTTGATAGTGTAACAAATTTTGAGATAGTTAAAAAGTTTGTTGTTGGTTTTGGATTACCGATTGAATATGTGTGGATTGTAAAAAGCGGAAGCGGGAAAGGTTATCATATATGGTTTTATTGTGATGATGATTCTTATCTATTTCAAATATTGGGCGGTGAAAAATCCTATTATAAACTACAACTTAAAGAAACGGGATTGTGCGATCATATAGAATTACGGTGGAAAAACTGCCAAACAGTTCTGCCACCGTCTTATCATCCAAGTGGTATGCAATATGAATTTATAAACCCGCCTAACGGACGGGCAGGTATCAGAGAAGGCGGATTACCTTCATTTGAGCCACAAAATATTGGTATTGGAAAACTGATTGAAGTATTGAAAGAATTTTGTGTGTTGGATGAACCGCGATACGAAAAACGTAAAACGGTTGAAGTAAAAAGTATTAAAATAAAAATTGATAAAAGATTTATAAGTGAAGCATCGGAGTTTTTGAAAGGTAAAGTTGATAATTATGATGACTTTTTACGAATTGGATTTGCCTTTGCTTCGTTGGGTGAAGAAGGAAGAGAATATTTTTTATTGATTGGAAGAGATAATCCAAAATACCCGGAAGATACAGAAGCAGCATTGAATAAAAAGTTTGATGGACTTCTAAAAGATTATCGAGGAGATATTACTCTAGGATCGTTCTTTGAGATTGCAAAGAAGTATGGTTTTGAATTTCCAAAAGTAAGATTCTGGCAAATCGAGGATGGTAAAGCAACTATCATTAGGAATACATTTATTGAATTTTTAGAAGCTGAGGGTTTTGGAAAAATGTATTTGGGGAAGGATTACATTTTTATCCAGGTTGATAATAATATTGTGCGTGAAAGCTCACCAGTTTTAATAAAAGATTTTGTTCTGAAATATACGAATCAATTAACCGATACAGGAATGAGAAGGATTGTTAAAGAAAGTTTGATAAGGAATGCAAAAACTCTATTTAGTGAATCGACTTTAGAATGTTTGCAAACAGTTACACCGAATTTTGTTGAGGACACAAAAGAAAAAGCTATGTTCTTTTTTAATAATTGTTTTGTAGAGATTGATAAGACAGAAATACAAACAAAAAGTTATGAAGAATTGAAAGACAACATCTGGGAAAAGCAGTTGATTAAAAGAGATTTCTCACTTGCAACTGGTATTTCTGATTTTGAGAAGTTTATTAAAAATGTTTGCAGAAATGATTTGAGCAGAATTAATTCGTTAAAGTCAGCAATAGGATATTTGTTACATAGCTATAAAGATCCAACACGTACAAAGGCAATTATTTTTACTGATGAAAAACTTAGCGATAGCGCATTTGGGAGATCAGGAAAAGGAGTTGTTGTTAATGCAGTTAAAGAATTAAAAAACGTACTGAGAATTGACGGCAAGAATTTTAGATTTGATAAAAGTTTTCCATTTCAGTCCGTGAACCCGGATACACAAGTTTTATTCTTTGATGATGTTTCAAAGAAGTTTGGTTTTGAAAAATTGTTCTCGATTATTACGGAAGGTATGACGATTGAAAAGAAAAATAAAAATGAATACTCAATTCCGTTTGAACATGCACCCAAAATAGTAATTACAACTAATCATTCAATTTCCGGCAGCGATGATTCATCTAAGGCAAGGCAATTTGTGATTGAATTTTCCGACTTCTATAACGCTAGGCATGAACCGATAAACGATTTCGGAAAAATGTTTTTTAAGGAATGGAATCAAGCGGAGTGGAATGCATTTGATAATTTTATGATTGAATGCTGCAAATATTATCTAAAGAACGGATTAAAAGAATATGATTACGTAAACTTGATTAAGAAAAAACTGATTGACGAAACTGCGCCGGACTTTGAAGAATTTATAAAAGAGGTCCCACTAAATAGTGAACAGAATAAAAAAGAATTGTTTGAAAGATTCAAAAGAGAGAATGAAGATTTTGGACAAATAAAGCAAAACACTTTTTCCAAATGGACAAAAGTATATGCTGAACTGTATGATCTAAAGGTTGATGAACGGAAATCCGGATCGGATAGGTATATTACTTTCAGAAAGAAAGATGAAAAACCTACTGAAGATGGACAATCCGCCTAAGTCGGCGGACAAGTTGGATTTTATGAGGACAGATACTGAGAATGCTATTGTCCAATAAGATGGCTGAGAATATTTCAATTTGCTTATTTGGACGAAAGGACAAAATGAGAAGCAAAAAAATAATTTAAGAATATTGAAGAGTAAAAAAAGGGTTATTGGAAAATTGGGTTTGGGATTGGACAAAGGGACGGAAGAGAAATTATATTATTTTATTAAAGGTAAATGATCCTATTGCCTCATAATAAAACCTAACCATGCTATTAATAAAGAAAGTTTATAATAAAGAAAGTTTACTAAAATCTCTTTCTAAATTAGCTCAAATGTATTATATTTTATAAAGCTATGTTATTTTTTCAAACCAATAGGACAAAAGATAGAGCAAGGCAGATTGAGTATTGCTCAAGAAATGCTTTAAATTATATTCTGTCTAAAGTGAACCAACAAGGGGGATGGTCTGATTTTAAGACTAATCGTTCTGGGGAGAGCACATCTTGGGTTACAGCTTACATCTTAAATAATGTCACTGAACTATTGCCAATCAAAACTATTGAAAATGCTTATAGTTTTCTTATTACGGAAAGAAATAATGATGGATTTTGGGGATTTAGCAAAAATATTCCTTCAGATTTGGATTCGACGATTAACGTTTTATTTGCTTTAAAAAGGAATGATTACCAATTCAATGATGAAATGGCTTCGTTTATTAAAATTCATCAAAAAGAAAATGGGGGTTTTTCAACATATTCAGATGTAGACCAATTAGTTAATTACAGAAAGAGTAAAGTTGGTGAAGATTTTAAAGGCTGGCTTACAGAACATATTTGTGTTTCAGCACTGACATTGGAATATTTATTTACAACACAAAGCAAATCTGGCCAAATAAATTTTGATAAAGCATTAGGGTATTTGATAGAACAACAAAATAGTTTAGGATATTGGGAAAGTTATTGGTGGAGAACAAATTATTATTCTACAGAAATAATACTTAAATTATTAAATGTATCAAATCGGCACCTATTTCAAAAAGCTATTATGAAAGGTATTAATTATATTGTGGATAATTGGGACCAAAATGGTTGGTGGGATAATGGAATTGATAAGAATAAACCTTGTATAATTTCTACAAGTCGAAACATAAAGACATTGATTTATTTTGATAAAAGAAAATATAGAATAATGGTTGAAAAATCTTTGGATTGGATTTTAGATCAACAAAATATAAATGGGGATTGGGAGAATGAACCAATATTAAGAATTCCGCAACCAGCAAATATTTTACCAAATGAAATAATTGATTGGAAAATTGGTGGATTTGGAGTTGGTTCAGTATGCAATGACAATAACCATCTTTATACTACTGCAAGCGTATTAAATATACTTAGGAAATATAAATAATGAACTATTTTATAAACAATCCTTGGATTTCAGTAACCATTTCGGCAATACTTATAATAGTATTTTTAATATGGATTTCATTTAAGATATACACAAGTAATTCTTTTACTGTAGAAGAAAGAACTTCATTTTGGGGACCAGTTTTTATCATTCTATTTTTAATTAGTGGCTTAATTGTATCACAAGGAATTTTATGGGCGAATAATATAAAAAATTTGGAATCTGAGCCATTTCTATATTCAATTGGAAAAGATGCTTACGGTTCAGACATAGCTAGGAAAATTTATGAAACTAGATCGGTGTTAGGTTTGGTAGAATCATTAGCAATCGCGATGATAACACTTGTTATTCCATTATTATTAGTAATATGGAATTATGCAAAACAAACTATAATTAATAAGATCGATAATTTGATAAAAATAAAAAATGATGTAAATGAAAATGTAAATAAAGACCTATTAGATGGGATTATATTAGATTCCTTTAATAGAAAAGACATTTTTCTGAAAAATGGAAAAAATTTGAAACCTTGGTTTTATGGAATAGTTGTTGCTTCGATAATCTTCTTAATAACTTTAGCTTATACTAATATAGCCAACTTTTCATCTGATATACTTTTAATCGTAATAGTATTTGAGAAGGTGGGTGCAATAATTTTATCAATTTGGTTAATATCTTTTTTAATGATTTATCAATTGTCAATTAATCCTTTGCTTGGAGAATTTGAACATTTAAATATTTTTACAATTCCAGGTTACAATCATAAAAACAATGAGAATTCAAATGGCTGATAATCATTCTATAACTGAAATAACAGACAGTAATAAGTGGACGTCTAAAAAATTATTTATCACAATAGTTTTTAGTGCGGCTACTTTTGCAGCTTCGTTTATAATTGGTAATGCTATTACATTAGCATTTGGACCAGGAACTTCTGGCATAGCTACTATTATTATCACTACAATCTTAGTAGTAATTTGTGCAAGGATTGTTGAGACAAAGGGAGTCTTTACATTATTGGTATTTATTTTTACAGTACTTGCAATACCAACAAATATGTTTGGGCCACCAAATCCTTTGAAAATATTTATTGGGCTTTTAACTGGAATAGTTTATGACTTAATTTGGAATTTAACTGGAAGGAAAAAATATTCTTTGCCGATTGCAGCTACAATCTCTACTATGGTTTCTATTCTTTTGATTTATTTATTACTAAATTATTTAAACCATCCGAGAAAAGAATATCTTCAATCAATTTTATTATGGCTTATACCAGTCTATGGGATACTAGGATATATTGGGGGTATAGCTGGTGATAGAATCTATCAAAAAAGTCTAAAACGACTATCTATTATTAAACAGCTTAAAGCGTAAAAATGCTTAAAGCTGAGATTGATTATTTTACTTACCTAGGCAAGGACAAACCAACTTTAAAGAATATTGGGATAAATCTATCAGGTGGAGGATTATATCTTTTATGGGGAGATAACGGAGAAGGGAAATCAACTTTAGCGTATATCTTAAGTGGGGTTATTCCATTTTTATTAAAAGGAGAATTGAAAGGAAAAGTACTCTATGAGGGTGAGAGATTAGGGAAAGATATAATAGGAAACTTAAGTCTTGTTGTATTCCAGAATCCATATATTTTTTTTCAAGGCCAAACAATTAAGGAGGAATTCCAACCGCTCCTTGACGCGAACCATTGCAATTCAAAAGCTATCATAAATCAACTCTTGGGAGATTTTGATAAAGAGCAGTACATCGAACATTTATCGGGAGGACAGCAACAAATATTATCCATTTGTTCCGCAGCTCTTCATAATAAATTTATTTATGTATTTGATGAACCATTTGAGTTCTTAGATGATTACCACAAAGGCTTAGCAATAACAATTATTAAAACGCTTGCTGATTCAGGTAAGATTATATTCTTAATACAAAGGAAGCCAGAAGAGATTCAGGATTTGTCAATTAAAAGGTCTTTCAAAATTAATGATGGGAATATAAAAGAAGAACTACCCAAATATTCTGAAAAAGAATATAATTTAGGATATATATCAAATGATAACATAATATTAAAAATACAGGGATTAAACTTTGGATATAGGAATAGAAAACAAGTGCTTATAAATGGTATTTCATTTGATGTTAATGAAAAAGAATGTCTTGGAATAATAGGCCCAAATGGTTCTGGAAAATCAACTTTGTTTTTGATTATTGCACAATTGTTAAAACAGAATTCTGGGACTATTGAATTAAATGGTAAACTGAATAAAGAAGAATTAAGACGAGGAATTAAATATTCATTTCAGAATCCGGATTACCAAATATTTAAGTCTTCCGTTAAGGAAGAAATTGTATTCGGACTAGAAAAAAATTTTATAGACGCAAAAAGTATTCAAAGTAAATTAGACCTTGTCTCTACACTTTTACCATTCGATTTGGAAGAAAGTCCATTTGACTTAAGCTTTGGACAAAAAAAACTGTTAACGATTATATCAACTCTGATTCTTGATCCTAAATTGGCATTAATCGATGAGCCATTTGCCGGTTTAGATGACGTTGCAAAATCTATTATTATAGAACAATTCAAAATACATTTATCAAAGAATAACAGTATAATAATTTCTACCCATTCTGGGAATGAAATAAAAGGTATTTGCACTAGAATACTTACATTGAAAAATGGAAAACTAGAGTAATTAAAATGATTGAAATTGTTGATAAATATTTAACGAATCTTCATCCGACTACAAAATTATTATTCTATATAAATCTTTTTATTTTTTCTATAATGGGGGAAATATTAGGTGTGTATTTATTGGGGATGATTTCATTTTTCTATTTACTGTTAACACATAAGGATAAAAAATTAATCGCAAACCCAATAAATGGTTTAATCCTTTGTATTATAGGCGTAATAATTGTTCTACCCGACGGAACAAAAAGTGAAATAAAACTTGCAATTGATTTAAGTGCACGTATTCTATTGGTCTTTAATTTATTTGCTATTTCGGGTATTACTACTAATCAGCAAGATTACCTTTTCATAGCAAAAATCTTTGGAATCAAAGGAAACAACAGGAAAATAATCATAGTACTGCCCCTTGTATTACCTTTAGTTGTTAATGTAATTCATAATGTTATTATGGCTCAGAAATCACGGGGCATAGAATTGAGTTTCAGAAAACTGATGCAATTTCAAACCTACCAAGGTTTAATTGTCCCTTATCTCGTTTGTGTATCCAAAGTTATATTGGACTATTGGATATCGATTAACTTGAGACCTTGGTCCTCATATAAAGTTAGTATTCCTAGAATAAAAATATTAGATCTCGGAATTTTACTTTCAATTTTCATTTGGTTGTTGAATATTTTACCTCATAATTGATGAATAGCATCACGTAAATTTTGCTTTTGGAGATGACTATACACTTGTGTTGTAGCCAAATCTTCGTGACCCAATAATTCCTTAATAATGTAAAGCGAAACTCCTTTCTGCGCTAGTAGAGAGGCGAATGAATGACGTAATGAGTGAAAATGGATTTTTTCATTCAGATTGGATTTCCTTACTTCTTGTTTAAATTGTTTGCTGATGGTTTCTTGATGAAGCTTTCTACCTTTTATTCGATAGAAAACAACTTCATTTGGTTGGTGTAAAGAAGAATTAAAACGGTTGATTAAAACCGATCTTACCTTCTCACTCATTGGAACAATTCTTTCCTTTTTACTTTTGGTTATAAACTCATCTGTGCATCGAACGGTAATTTGATTCTGAAAAAAGTTTATCCAACTCCACTGCATATTTATTAATTCACCAAGTCTTAAGCCGGTGTAGAAACCAACAATGAAAATATCTTTAAGATATTGATAAGGTGTATTTGCTAATATGATTAATAATTCATCTTCCGAAATAAAACCAGGGAACGACTTTGATAGTTTTGGAAATTTAACCTTAGTAAATGGATTTGATGAAATGTAATTCCATTCGATTGCTTTATTAAAAGCTGCTTTAAGAGTGCGGTAATAATGATGAGCGCCTCTTTGTGTTCGAGAGAATGAAGATGTGATAAATTTGTCAAGTGTACGAGTATCAATTTCATGTAACGGGATATCTCCACAAAAAGAAATGAATTGCCTAAATGAAAAGGAAATTGATTCAAGATAACTGTTTGATTTTGTTAGCCGGGTGAATTCTAGATACTCGTTTTGGAATTTTGAAAGTAAAGGAGAATGGCTTTCATCTTGCGATATGATTGGCTCTTGTGCATGATTGTTAAAAGTAATCTTGAAACTCTCTAAGAATTTCAATGCCTCCTTTTTTTCTGTTGCTTTGGTGGAAAGTGTTTTTCTCCTACCTTCGATGAAATAGACAATTTGATAATACTGCGACCTTCTGATTTTTGCTACATACATGGTTTTTCTCCTTGCATGTAGTATGCACTTTGTATGCATTCTTACGGAAATGCAGCGAATACAGTTCAAAAACCAAATAACATCATGACTCTGGAATCAGGAGACTTCAGGTTCGAACCCTAGCGGGGCAGCACTGAAAAGCTTGATTATAAAATGTAATCGAGCTTTTTTTGTTTTTACCCGCCAAATAAACCCGATGACTTACCAGAATTTAAAGTAGGGACTGAGTAGGGACTTTTCGATTTCCTATCTTGTATTCTACCGAACATTATTTTATGTGAATAATAACAAAGAAAGTTATGGATGCCGAATCATTAAACTCTGTTAAATATTCACAGAACAATTTTAGCTTCCAAACGGCTTTGAACTTTTTTCATTTTCAATATAGTGAATTTGTTAAACAAGAGAAATAACCGGAAGTTAAGCAGCTTCCGATTTTGCGATTACTTCTGTTTGAGAAATATCAAAAACAGTTGCAGTAAAAAAGTGAATGTTTTCATCATCTGAAATCATTTCGGAATTATCTTCTTGTTTTGCTTTAGATGGAACAAAGATTAAAAAGCCGTGCTCACCTTTACGGACTATTCTTCCGGCTTTCTTCCATTGTTGAAACCCGCCAACGATTGAGAAATTAATTTCAGATTGAGCAACTAAAAAACATTGGTTGTGAGGTGTTAATAAATGTCCTTCAACTGTAACAATGCCGAATTTATCGGCTACTGCTTGGCGTTGTTCTTCTGACATTTCAGAAAGAGTTTTACGAATGCGGATGATCTTTTCTTTTTTCCCCGCCTTGCCCGACGCAAGTCGAGGCAGGTCTTGTCTGAATTGTTGTTTCTTTTCTTCTGATAACATGGCGATAACTCCTTTAAGATTTTTTAAGTGATTTGATAAATGCATTTAGAAAAGTATTTGCTGACGAATATGTTTTGAATGACTGAGAATGAAGAGAACCGGACGGAGTAAATACATTTACAAAGAAATTTTTATTTGATTGAATTAACCGAATAAGAAAACCTTTGTGCCGTTTAGAGTAGTGAACAATTACAGATGCCACGACCTAACCTTTTTGCCGTTAAAAAACATATTTTACCCGCTTAATCATGCTCTTGCGAAAAAGTGACTTGTTATCATGATGGTGTAAGAAAAGATGATAATACAAGGCAAGGGCGAAACCCGAAGAACTATGAAATAATAAAAATGATTATCGGGTGAGTTTCATATACCCTTGCCCCGATTGACTACAAAGATTCGAATAACACTAAGCTTGTTTACCTGCGGGCAAAATAAATTTTGTTTCGTGTAGTTTCGTGATTGATCCAAGATGAAGAAATTATTGAGAATATAAATGGGTATGGTAGCATAATGAGGCGAAGGCGCGGGTTTTGCTCTTGGCGGGATTTTTGCTGAATGTAGAATAATTTTTTTAGCCGAAACAATAAATTGTGGAACGTCTTGCTTTATGTGAGTGAAACGAATTCAATGAAAGGAGCGAACATTAAGCAGTGAAACGATTATTTTTTGTTTAGGCGTAAAGAAAAAATTATTTACGTTAAAGCAAAAAGCATGACATTCTCAAAACCCGTGACTGAGCCCATCTTAGAATGCCGGGCAAGCCGATTTTAATATTGAAAGTAGTGGAGATTCAAAAGGGATACCAGGAGTGATAACCCTTCTGTTGTAAGGATTAGCTGAGTTTGGTGTAGGTTGCAGAGTTCTGAACAACCTTTCCATCAGCCGATTTGGAAGCAACGATTAAATAAAGAATGCTGTGCTGATATTTTGCCGCGACAGCTTCTTGTAAAACGTTGTAATCAAGCTGCAAGCTGTATGATTGACCGAAATTGAATGCTGCAACTTCTTTTGAAAGAGTGATGATCTTGAACGGATCGTCTGTTTCAATAGATGGATCATAATAGCAGACTAGAGCGTTTGCAGAGAGATTGACTTCATCAGCGCCGAATACTGAAGCGGTATTGAGAGCTGGCAATGTAGCTGTGATTTTATCAGCTTCTACCATTGCAGCAGTTACTGCTAAAGCGAAACCAACCGGAGCGATGATATTCTGCTCGGTCGGTTTTTCTGTTGAAGAGTATGCAAAGTTGGATTTGAAAATTGCATTGAAAACTGAAATACCGGAATCTTTAACTTTCTTCCAGATTTCAGTTAAGGTAGAAAGTGACATTACATTTTTAGCAAAGTTTGCAGTGACTGCGAATTTTGCTCTTACCTCTAATGAAGCCGTATCTTGGCTTGCATTAAAACTTGATGGTCTTGCTGCCATGATTGTTTGACCGTTTACGGTCCTTGCTGATAGGTTACCAAGCTTTCCGCTTAGATTCCCGATTACGTTACCACTTAATAAAGCCATTGTATCCTCCTATAAGGATTGTTGAGTAATTAATTATTTACGGCTGCAATTTTACAATTCAACGAAGATGATTTCACTGTATTTAGATAACAGTATTTAACGAGCGATATGATTATGACGAGGTAGAAAAAAGGAAACGAAAAGAAAAATTTATTGATTATGTATTATGGCTTGGCAGAGACTTGTTTGAGGTTAGTTTGAAAGGGAAAACAAAGGGAGCTTATTTTGTTGTTTTCTGAAGAGGATGGAATTAACAGTATCACTGGAAATGTGATATTTATCTGATAGAAAAAAGATAGCTGAAAGTTGTGAACGTGTTTTTCTGAGTTCTTGATATTCATACCTAATCAGGTAATTACGTAAAGCACGTTCATCGATCAATCCAATAGATTGAAATTCTTTTAATGAAGGATTAGAAAGTAGTTGTTCTATATTGAATTGAGGATTAGTCATTGCCCCAAATACCAAGTTTCTTTTTTCTTGCTGTGTTTCTAAGATTGTAGAATAAACTGTAATAACGTTTTTCTTTTGTGTAATAACTGATTCTTGCAAAACCATATTTAAGAAGTTCTGCTTGAACAAAAACAGAATCTTTACTTTGTGAATTTGTGAGCCAAATGTAAGCAAGTAACCTCCCGAAAATATCGAATGCTCTCCCATCGAAAGTGAGTTTTAAAGTTTTGTGTTCGATT
>JAJYXU010000176.1 GCA_021801605.1 Bacteroidota bacterium | reverse complement strand
TATCGGGGGAAGAATCTAAAAACTTCTTTTTTGCTCGATTGCGAGATTCTTCACTCCACTTCGTTCCGTTCAGAATGACACCTTGCGTAAGGTGACTTAGTATTTAACACTTAGAAGATACGATTTGTTAGACAATAACTCTATCCGGATTTTCTGTAATAAATTCTTTCCAGTTCTTACTTTTTTTTGAAAAGGAATTCATCTTGAAAGCGTGGCAGACAGCAACCGCGAGCGCATCGCTTTCATCAAATTTCATTTTAGTTTTTCGAATAGCGAGAAGTTTTTTGATCATAAACTGCACTTGATCTTTTGATGATGCGCCGTTACCAACAACAGATTTTTTAATTTCGCGAGGTGAATACTCTTTTATTGCCAAATCGTTATGTATTGCAACCAGCATCGAAACGCCGCGCGCATAACCGATCTTTAATGCCGATTGAACATTCTTTCCGTAAAAAGCAGTCTCAAGCGCAAACTCATCCGGCTTAAATTGTTTTATTAGCTTATTGAGTTCGTTATAAATTGTTTCAAGACGCGGGGACATCTCTTTTGTAACGGAAATTTTTATAACTCCCGCAGAGACATATTGCAGTTCATTGTTGCCAAAATCAATTATCCCGTACCCTGTAAAAATGGTTCCGGGGTCAACGCCGAGTATTCTCATATATTTTTAATAGAACACTGATATTTATGATTATTATGATTTTAGATAATCATAAAAAATCTTGACAATCTGCGTTCCATTATCCTTTATTCTATAAAATCAGCATTAGAAAAAACATTTTGAACATCATCGCTCTCTTCCAGCGCTTCAATCAATTTCATCAATTTTTCAGCATCGTCCCCTTTAACGGGAACGCTATTTTTTGCGATCCATTGCAAAGAGGCGTTTTCAACAATCAATTTATTCTCGAGTATTTTTCTTCTAACCGGCTCAAAATTTTCTAAAGTAGTTGTTACTTCAAAAAAATCCTCTTCGGTAGTAAGATCATCGGCACCGGCATCAAGAATAATTTCCATTAAATCATCTTCACTTTTGCCATCGCGTTTAAGAGTAATTAAACCTTTGCGTTCGAACATCCACGCAACAGAACCCGTTTCACCCATATTTCCCAATCCCCGGCTGAATATATGCCGGATCTCTGCAACAGTTCTATTTTTATTATCCGTTGCTACTTCGATAAGAAGAGCAACACCGCCGGGACCATATCCTTCATAAATCAACTCGGAAATTTGAGAACCTTCGAGTTCGCCGGTGGCTTTCTTAATTGCACGTTCAATATTATCGGCAGGCATGTTTGCAGATTTAGCATTATCAATTGCAAGCCGTAATCTTGGATTGCCGTCCGGATCTCCGCCTGCTTGACGTGCGGCTATTGTAATTTCTCTAATCAGTCTAGTAAAAATTTTTCCGCGTTTAGCGTCAAGAGCTCCTTTCTTTCTTCTTATAGTAGCCCATTTGGAGTGACCCGACATAAAAATTCTCCCTTATGAATTTCCGTTTGAACTATGTAGACCAACCTGGTTTTCTTTTATGTGAATATCTTTAATGCGAATTTGCGGATAGGTTTTACCTTCTTTTTGAATTGATTCGATTGTGTATACAATATCAATCAAATTTTTTTCTTTATCAATAATAGAAGCAAAAGCGCCAAGGTTAAATCCTATAGCATCAAAAACTTTTTCATTTCCGTTCTGCCGTAAACTTGTAACAATATGATTAACCCCCACAATTCTTGGCGAATTTACAACAGTAACATCCTCGCTCATGAAGACGGGGCGCATATTTCCCGGACCGAACGGCGCAAATTGATCGAGCACGCGAATAAATTTAGGAGAAATTTCGGAGAACGAAAGTTTTGTATCAATGTGAAGTTCGTGAAGTTTGTTTTCGGCTGTCATGTTTTGACGCAGTACAAAATTAAATCTTTCTTTGAACTCGTCTAGTTTTTCAATTTCAATTGCAAGTCCCGCTGCTGCTTCATGCCCTCCAAATTGTAATAATAAATCCTCGCAGCTTTGAAGCGCTTCATAAATATTAAATCCGTGAATACTACGTGCGGAACCTTTTGCAACTCCATCAATTGTAGTCAACATCACCGCAGGGCGATGAAACTTCTCAACCAGCCGCGATGCCACTATTCCAATAACACCCGGGTGCCAATCATCGTAATGTAAAACAATTCCAAGATCTGAATCCATGTTTATTTCGGAATCAACGAGCTGCATTGCATGAGAGAAAGTCATCTCATCAATTTTTCTACGTTCTATATTTTCATCTTCAAGAACCTGAGCAAGTTCCAATGCTCTTTGAGGATCGTCTGTTGTGAAAAGCTCTACAGCCCGATTGGCATCACCAAGTCTTCCAACAGCATTAATACGGGGTGCTATTGTAAAAACAATTTGTCCGGCATTAAGATTTCCCGGTTCCATTCGTGCGCTCTTTAGTAAAGCAACTATTCCGGGACGCGGATTAGTATTGATAAGATCAAGTCCTTCTTTTACAAGAACTCTGTTTTCATCAACCAACGGAACAATATCTGCTGCGCCTGCAAGCGCAACAAGATCAAGATACTTAAGCGCTAATTCTTTTTTCCCAATTCGTTCTCCTACCGCACTCGCAAGTTTAAAACCAACACCGGCACCAGAAAGGTGTTTGAAAGGATAATTACAGCCCGGTTTAATAGGATCCAAAACTGCATATGCATTTGGAATTTTTTCTTTCGACTGGTGATGATCACAAACAATTGTTTCGATTCCGAGAGAATTTGCATAATCAATTTCTTCAACTGCAGTTATTCCACAATCGACTGTAATGATGAGGCTTATTCCGCGTTCTTTAAGAATATCAATGCTCGTTATCGAAACGCCGTAACCTTCTGTGAGACGATTAGGGATATAGGTTTCAACTTTAGCCCCAAGGTCTTTCAAAAATAGATACATCAACGCAGCAGAACATGTGCCGTCAACATCATAATCTCCATACACACAAATTTTTTCATTATGTGTTAGCGCATGTATTACTCTTTGCGTTGCTTCGTGCATTCCATTCATTAAAAATGGATCATGAAGCGTTTCAAGGGAGGGACGGAAATAATTCTTTGCTTCGTAGAAATTTGTAATGCCTCGTTGTATTAAAAGATTGGCAAGAATATTTGAGACATTTAAACTATCTGCCAGCGCAAGAGTAGATTTTTCATCAGGCGCTTCTTTTAAGTTCCAGCGTTTGTTTTGCATGGTACCTTCTAAAGAAGAGTACCAGATGATTCATGCATGTAAGCCGAATTTTGTTCCCGGCAAAAGCCGGGCAGCAGTTATTTGTCTTGCCCCGAAATTACTTTCGGGATCTAGCAGTCTACCCGAAGATATTCAAAGCGAACAACCTTGTCTGAGGGAGAACCCTACAGAAAATCTTCTGCTTGACCTTGCACCAAGTGGGGTTTACCCTGCCGCCGATGTTACCACCGACGCGGTAGGCTCTTACCCTGCCTTTTCACCCTTACCCCAAGACAAACTCGGAGCGGTATTTTTTCTGCGGCACTTTCCGTATTCCCACAATATGAGAACCCCGGGCGTTACCCGGCACTTTGTTCTGCGGAGTTCGGACTTTCCTCTATTCAAGAAGATACTCCTTAAATAGCAACTGCCCAACATGAATCATCTGCTGTTCTTCTACTTATTATTATTTAACAATTAATTTTCAACTGGTGTAAATATAACAAAAAAAGGATGCCAGCGCATCAGCAAAAAAATTTGGCTATCATAAGGGTATCTCTAATGACTTCAAAAGCTAATCTGCGAAAACCCGCCTGTCGGCAGAGTGTGTTGCAGAACTTGTCATTCTGAATGAATCCGGCATTAGCCGGAGAAATGAAGAATCTCTATGCTAATAATCGCACTAATTCTAAATTTAAGTGTGAGATTCTTCGCTCGTAGACTCGCTCAGAATGAGATATTCGTGTTGTGCAGCAGACTCGGTAGGCAAACTCTTGGCGTTTTTCTTAGCGTGCTTCGTGTGAAAAAAGAAACAAATTTCACGCAAAGGTAACATGACTACGACAGGCAGGCGCGAAGACCGCAAAGAAATGATAACTGAAAAACTTTCGTGAGTAACGTGAATTAATAAAAAATTAACGGCGTGTGAATCATTGATTTTGAGTATCAACTATGGGAACACTAAAGTAAAAACGGAACCTTCTCCTTTTTTACTCCGCACGCTAATCTGAATGTTGTTCAAATCGCAATATTTTTTTACAAGCGCTAATCCAAGTCCGTTGCCTTCAAATGAGCGAGAGTAACCCTGATCTTCCTGTGAGAATGGGGAATAAAGATTTTTCAAATAGTCTTCCCCAATTCCAATTCCGGTATCTTCAATTTTGACAACCGGTTTCTCCATTTCGTTTTTGTCAACATAAATTTTTATATAACCTTCTTCGGTAAATTTAATAGCGTTTTCAATTAGATGAATAAAAATTTGTTCAACGGTATAGTGATCCACGTTCGATTGTAAGGGTGCCGCATTTCGTATTAACTCGAACTGCAATTTTTCTTCATCAACCATCTGATGAAATTTATGAAATGTATGATTTAGGATATCATTTAATATATCTGTTGGTTTGGGATCGTTTGCGTAACTGCCGGACTGGATTTCGGACATGTTTAATATTAGTTCAATAGTTCTTATAATTCTTGTTCCGGCATTGTTTACTTTGAAAAAATATTCTTCAAGGTCATTCGTAAGTTGTTGTTTATCGTCCAATTCCTCTTTAATAAAATTTGAAAAACTTAGAAGTACATTTAATGGAGTACGTATTTCGTGCGACATTTGAGCTATAAATTCCGTTTTAAGGTTATCGGAATGTTCGGCATGTTCTTTTGCGGCAATCAATTCCTCGGTCATTCTCTTTTTGTTTGAGATATCTTCTATAACAGCAAGATAGTTGGTAATAACGCCGGAGTTATTTCTTATTGGAGAGATAATTTCAAACTCCCAAAACAAATTACCATCTTTGGTTTTATTTAGAAGTTCACCCCGCCATTCATTGCCTGCGGTAATTGTCTCCCACATATTTTTATATTCATCATTAGAAGTAAAACCAGATTTTAATATAGAAGGATTTTTACCCAACACTTCTTTGCGAGAATACCCGGTTGATTCTAAAAACTTTTTGTTAACATATTCTATGTGACCTTTCAAATCGGTAATAAAAACTGAAACAGTACTTTGTTCTACTGCGCTGGAAAGCATTCGAATCTGTAACTCTTTCGATTTTTGTTCTGTTATATCTTGATTTAAAACTACAACGCCGGTTATCTCCTTTTTTGAATTACGTATTGGGACGGCAGAATGATAAATGAATTTATGTTCTTTATTAAAACACTCAATTTCAATTTCCTCATTTATTATAATTTCTCCAGTTTTAAGTGCACGCGCCGCACCCCATTCATGAGCTTCAATTTTTTTGCCGGTATTTGTAAACCATCCGACATATTCTCCATAATCTTTAAGACCGACATATTTTATTCCACCCCAAATTAATTGAGCAACTCTGTTTCCATGCATAATTGTTCCATTGCGATCAATCAACCATATTCCAACGGGCATTGTTTCTATAACAGTACTCAGAAGTTTCTGATTTTCCCTTAATTTTGTTTCAGCTTCTATTCGTTCGGATGCGTCGCGTACAAACCCTTCAAAGTAAGGCGTATTACCCGTTGAATTTTTGATGGCTTGGACAGTCAGTTGAATCCAGATTGGTGTTCCATCTTTTTTCTTCCAGCACAAATCAAGATCTGCAACGCTTCCATGGGTTTCGTAATTAAGAATGCTTTTGATCCGGTCTTCTTTTTCAAAATAGATATCTGTTTCAATATCGCATTTCATCAATTCATCTTTGGAGTTATAACCGAGAATCTGTACCAGTCTTTCATTTACGCCAATCAATTTTCCCTCAATGGTTGACTGATAAATGCCAACAGGTGCTAGGTTGAATATATTGCGATATTTTTCTTCGCTTTCTTTTAATGATGCTTCAACACGCTTACGGTCTGTAATATTTAATACCGTCGTTAAAACAGATGATTTTCCAGCAATTAAGATTGGCTCTGCCCAAATAATTCCCGCGCCTGTTTTGCCCGACTTAGTGCGGAAATTAAATTCGAAATTTCGTATAACACCCTGTGCCTGAAATAAAATTTGCGCATTATTTCGTTCATTCCCATCAGCCCACAAGTTTAACTCTTGTCCACTATATCCAATAATATCCTCACGCCTGTATTCGATCATTTTAAGAAATGAATCGTTGACGTCTATAAATACATCATCAGCGGCCTGAATTGTCATTGCGATAGGGGATGAATGAAACGATTTGTTAAATTTTTCTTCAGATAACTTAACTAATTCTTCTATGTGTTTGCGCTCTGTAATATCGCGCGTAACTCCTAAGATTTGACAAACCCGTCCTTCAATATTTTTTAATAAAGTTGTAACCACTTCTGTATGAATAACAGAACCATCCCTATGACGTTGATCAACTTCATTGGTTAACACCCGTGCTGAATCGTCGCCGTTTTCAAAAGCTAATATTCGGTCGGGCAATACACTTACGACAAAATTGAAAGACTCATCTGTAAGAGCGTCTTTCATAGTTTGTTCCATAATTTCTTCCGGTGTATAGCCCCGCAGTTTTTTTACTGACGGACTTACATAACTAAATTTTCCTTTTTCAAGATCAAAGAGCCAGATTACATCTCCGCTGTTTTCTGAAATAAGCCGGTAACGTTCTTCTGTATCACTTAGTGTTTTTATTCTCTTTGCGCTGGGCTTGTATCTATTCAAAGCAGATTCTAGAGAACTAACTTTTTTGCGTAGGGTTCGCAGTTCTTTTATTAACTCAGATTTCTTTTTTGCTTCGTCTCTCATAACAGTAGCAGTTCTTTTTATATCAAAAATAATCGAAATTTTATTCTGAAAAAGTTAAAGTGAAATTTATTCCAACTCCCTTTTGACTTTTTACAACGATGGGTTTTATTGTAGTATTATTTGCTACTTATTGTGATGTTATTACGAAGCAGAAAGATTTATCAGTACTTCAATAAGACCATTTATATCATCGCTCTTGTCAAAAAAATAATTAGCGCCAAGTTTTGTTGTTGCCTTTCTAAAAGCGCTTTCGGAGTAATTTGTAAACATTATAATTATCGGTAAATGAGGTTCATTTTTAATTCTGGTTAATACTTCAATTCCGTTTCCTTTTAAGAGATCAATATCGAGAATAATAATATCTGGCTTCAGTTCATTATTTAATCTAATTGCCGAATCGGAGTCAACGGCTTCACCAACAAGATGTAAGGTAGGAATCGAAACAAGAATCTTTTTAAGATTATTTCGAAGCAAACTGGAATCGTCAACAAGCAATATTTTTTTCAAAGCGCTTTCATTTGTTAAGTAAAAATATGATTTGAAATGTAGAATGCTTGTAGCAGTCAGCGTGAAATTATTGTAGTAATTATGCTACATGCTGTCATTACATAATTAGCTTATTCTGGTAGGCAAAATGGATTAAGTCTGCCGTAGTTTGAAGATCTAACTTCTCTAAGATTCTGCTTCGATAAGTATTAACTGTACTGGCGCTAATTGAAAGTTCATCGGCAATGTCTGTTTGTGTTTTACCCGATGCTATCATTTTCAGTACTTGAAATTCTCTATCGGAAAGAAGCTCCTGAGCGGGTTTGTCAGCAGTGTCGTCTAAATCATGAGCAAGTTTTTCAGCAAGATTTTGACTAACATATTTTCTTCCCGATGCAATTCTTCTTAATGCCGTAATTAATTCACCGGGGGCGCTTTCTTTTGTAAGATAGCCAGAAGCTCCGGCTTTAAGTGTTCGTTTAGCAAATTGATCTTCCGGAAGCATGGTCATTATCAAAATTTTTGTTTCAGGAAAAAAAGTCTTTATTTCCTTAAGTACATCGAGTCCATCTTTACCGGGCATGGAAAGGTCGAGAATTAAAATATCACAATTCACTTTTTTAAGTAATCCGGATATTTCGTGCGGGTTAGCAGTCTCGCCGACAAGTTTTATATCGCTTACGGTGCTTAATAGTTTTTTTATTCCCTCGCGTATAAGAGCATGATCGTCTGCGATAAAAATATTAATCATAACGGCACTCCACTGTCAATTCCAATATACAATTATTTTCATTGGCTGTCAGTAAGTGAAAGTCAGTAAAAATGCTTAGTTGCTTTGTGATTCAATTCTATTCTAATTTGTAAACTGAGGATGTGTCCCCAATCACTTATACTCGATAACTAACCTAACAATCGTTCCTTTTTCACAAGCGCGGCAAATTTCGAGTCTGCCTCCAATCAAAAATGCGCGTTCCCGCATGCCCATCAACCCGAAAGATTTTTTCCCTTCCAACTCCTCTTTTAAGATCCCTTTCCCATCATCCACAATTTCTAATGAAAGTTTATCTTCTGTTTTATTAAGGTAAATTTTGACGGATTTAGATTCAGAATGCTTGGCTGTGTTTGTCAATGCTTCTTGAACAATTCTAAAAATTGCAAGATCAGTATCATGATTTAAGGAAAGTTCTTCCTGATCGGTCTTGAACTCACATTTAATTTTTGTTGTTTTTTGATACTCTTCCGAGTACCACTCTAAAGCGGCAATTAAACCAAGTTTATCAATAAGCTCGGGGCGGAGTTGTGTTATCAACTTTCTAACTTGAGTAACCGCTCTATCAACGGTTTGGTTCATAAAGAAAAGTTCGTCCAATAATTTTTCTTTTTTCTCATTTAATTTACTTTCTTCTAATTCTTTTCTTGTAAATGTGATATTCATTTTAAGAGAGGTAAGAATTTGTCCGAGTTCGTCGTGCATCTCTCTGGCAATAGAAGCTCTTTCTTCTTCTCTTATAGTTTGAAGGTGAGCTGCAAGCGAGCGCATTTGTTCTGTTGAAGCTATTAATAGTGCCTCTGTGCGTTTGTGTTCTGTGATATCAATAGCAGTTCCAATTCCGGAAGGCGCTCCTTCAAAATTAATTAGACCGACCGTAAAATCAAGCCAGCGTTCTTCGCCCGTTTTAGTCAATATCTTAAATTCATAATGTGGCGGAACTATTTCTCCCTTCAGACGGGAGAGTCCACGTTCTTTTATAAGTTCACGGTAGTCAGGATGAACAATTTCCCAGAATTTTTTATTAAGCAGTTCTTCTTTTTTGTATCCTGTAATTTGTTCTGCAAATGAATTTAAGTAGCGGAATAATTTTCCCTTAAAAATAAAGATAGCGGCGGAAGTTGTCTCTGTAAGTGTGCGGAATTTTTCTTCGCTTTCTCTTAGCTCTTCTTCGGAACGCTTACGTTCGGTGATGTCTTCAACGCTGGACCAAATATATTTTTCTCCATTTCTTTCTATTATAGAACCTTGCAGGCGCACAGGAACATGATGACCATCTTTGTAGATGTATTCTTTTTCGTATGGACCATAATGACCGGTTTTGCTGAGGTCTTCTAATTGCTGTTGTTCCCGGCTCATATAACACTTAGGGGTAATATCCCAGTAATCGAGTTTTAAAGTTTCTTCTATTGTTCTCCCGATAATTTTAGCGTAAGCCGGATTTACATCTACAAACTTTCCATCCAGTTTAGTTAAAGCAAGTCCAATTGAAGATGTTTCAAAAAGCATTCTGGAATATTGTTCGGAAATCCGCAACTTATGTTCTGTGCTTACTACTTCTCGGATAGCATTTTTTATCAGTTTATACAGAAGAAGGGAAGTGATAATAACAAATAACCATCCCTTGAAAATTGAGATTGATTTTTGTGCGGCGACATTTGAAAAAAGCTTAAATAGTAATTCATCAGAAAAGTAAATCCAGAACAGACTTATAATAGAATAAATTAGAACAATTCTTAGAGCTTTATTAGAAAGGAAATATCTCCACGACGAATATATAATCTTATTCACAATTCACCTCAAAAAAAAGATAACCAATGTCATTCTGAACCCGATTCATCGGGTGAAGAATCTAAAAAATTTTTTTTTACTCGATTATTAGATTCTTCACTCCACTACGTTCCGTTCAGAATGACACCTTGCGTAACGTGACCTTTAAACGAATTTTGGCAGGGTAATGCAAAATTTACTTCCTTTCCCGACTTCACTTTCTACCGATATTGTCCCGCCATGTTTTTCAACAAATTCTTTGCACAATATCAGTCCTAACCCGGTGCCGGCTTCGTTCTCTGTGCCAAATGTAGATTGACTGACATCTAATCGGAAAAGATTTGCCTTTACTTTATCGTTCATGCCAACGCCGGTATCTGAAATAAAAATTTGAAAATTGCTGTTTTGATGGATACAGTTAATTTCAATTTTGCCGTCCTTGTTTGTGAACTTCAGCGAATTAGTAAGAAGATTCCGTATGATAGTATTTAGCATATCCTCATCAGCAGAAACATAAGTGAGCTTAGGTATTTCGGATAATATTTTTATCTGTTTTCTTTCTGCTGACGCTTTTAAAAGTTCAACATTGCTGGAAATAACATCGTGCAAGTCAAGTTTCTGCGGGTTAAATTCGATGCGACCGGTCTGAGAGCGGGACCATTGAAGTAAATTTTGCAAAAGGTTGTGGGATATTTCGGCAGATTTTTTCATCTCGGTGATGTAATAAATTTTTTCTTCATCTGTAAGCTCACCAAAATCCGAAATGAGCAGATCGGAAAAACCAAGAAGCGTTATAAAAGGATTTCTAAGATCATGTGCGATGATAGAGAAAAATTTATCTTTAGTTGCATTGAGCTGTTTAAGCTCTTCGGTATATTTTTTAACTGCATCGGAATTTCTTTTTCGCTCGATCACCTGTGCAATTTGTTCTGAAACGAATGTAAGAATCTGCATCTCCTCATCGCCGTAAGCTTTTTCATCTTCATAATCTTGAACAACAATAACGCCAATTGTTTTGCCTTGAAGTTTCAATGGAACACCGAGCCAAATAGCAGCAGGCGCACCAATTAATTCAACTTCTCCGGCTTTTCTTAATTCCAAATCTTTTTGAGCGTCAATAAGTTCGGCTTCACCTTTTCTCAAAATATATTCTGTTAGACCTTTACCAAGTTTTTTAGGCATTTGAGGAGGATCACATTCATCAACAAAATATGGAAAGGAAAGTATATCGGTTTTTTCATCGTACAGAGCAAGATAAATATTTTTAACCGTCATCAACGATGCTATCTCTTCATGGATGCTCTTATACATAGAGCTCATATCGGAAACAGTATAAGCTATTTCAGAAATTTCGAAAAGAGCTTGCCGAAATTTTTCGGATCTTTTCCTTTCTGTAATATCACGCACAACAGCTTGAATTAATTTGTTGCCGCCGATTGTTATTGAGTTGAGAGAAACTTCCGCATCAAACAGAACATTATCTTTGGTTTTGTGCTGCCAGTAAAATCTTTGAGGTTTTCCATTTAACGCCGCTTCTATTTTTTCACTTGCAGAGGAGAGAGAATTTCTTCCGTCGGGTTGAACTTCCGGTGAAAAATCTACCGGCGAATGAGCGATAATATCGTTGCGGTCGCACTTAAACAAATCGCACACGGCTTGATTGCAATCCAAAAAAACATCGGTCATCAAAAATATTCCGTCAACAGAATTCTCGAACAGTGATCTGTAAACTTGTTCGCTTTCTTTTATCTCTTCTTGATGTAACTTGTTTTCAGTGATGTCTCTAGTAATACCGAATGTGCCTATAATATTTCCTTTGCTATCGTAAAGAGGCATTTTAGAAGTTGAAGCCCACGTCGTTCTGCCGTCTGTCCAATCTTCTCTTTCTTCTTTCCCGATAATTGGTATCCCAGTTTGTATGATTTTCTGTTCATCCATGTATGCGTGGGCAGCATGTTCAGTACCAAATGAATCGGCATCGGATTTTCCGATAAGCAATTCCGGCTTTGCAAATCCATGTTTTAACGCGCATGCTTTATTTGCCTTGATAAACCGGCTGTTCAAATCTTTGAAATAAATGCTATCCGGAACGTGTTCTAAAAGTGTAATAAATAGGTTTTGTTCAGAAGCTAATGTCTCGGCAATCTGCAGCTGTTCTGTGATGTCTTCAACTAATGCAATGATATTTTTGGATTTGACTTTTTTATCAGCGATCAGAGAGACGGTTAATTTTCCGTATTTGATGCTGCCGTCTTTTGTAATGTATCTCTTCTCAATTTGATATCGTTTTCTTTTCCCTTTAACAACTTCTTGAAAAAGTTTTTGTGTAGTTTCAAAATCATGAGGATGGGTAATCTGTTTTATAGAAAGATTTAAAAATTCTTTTTTAGAGTAACCTAAGAATTTTGATAGTGTAGAATTGACGAGTAGAAATATTCCATCTGGAGTTAAAATTGTAATACCGATGCCGGCATTTTCAAAAACAGCTTTAAAGTTTGCCTCAAAAGCGGATTCATTTTTCACCGTGGAAGTTCTTTCGGTTTTCTTTAGGAGGGAGGAATTCTCTCTAGATAGCCGTTTAATCTCTTTGATGAGTTCTGCTTTGTTTTTTTCTTTCATGTTATTCTCGCAAAAAGAACCCCACAATTGTCAATCAGTGTAATATCAATATAAAAAAATATCCGATAAGTTCTAATTGGAATTAATATTAGAGACCTCTGAAAAATAGAATTGTACAGGACTGCAACATTTTTAATAGCACACAGATGACGCGGATTTGGCAGATTTTCGCGGATTAAATCTGCGTTAATCCGTTTAATCTGTGTCATCTGCGTTCTATTCTTAATTTTTCAGAGGTCTCATTGAATAACACGAGCCGTATGACGGGAGACTGTCACGTACGGTTCTCTGAGGGGTTGAAGGGTGAAACTCCCTTCGACCTACTCGGCGGTTGAGCTTTTAACCACAGAGGGTGCTAAGGAAGCGCAAAGAAATTTTTAACAGACTCTAACTTTCTCCACGAACTGCCCTTTGATATCTATCTAATAAACTTGCGTCCTCAATTGAACCGTGATGATGCACTTGCTTCCATTCACCATTTACTAATTTAAATATCCGCGATGTTCTTATAGCAAGATCTACAATTGTTTCACCAATTTGAAATTTTCCGCTCTCTCTTCCAACCGCATAGAATATATCTTCACTCTCATGAATGGTGTAATCGTAAAACTCAACATAAACTTTAGCGGAGCCATTAAAAATTTTATCATACACGGATTTAATTTCTTGCCAACCCCGTTTGATGCCTCCTAACGGATTATCCATAGCGATTTCATCCGATTGCAGCCAATTGTCAGCCATCTTTTCAATATCTCTATTATTAAATGCATT
>JAJYXU010000092.1 GCA_021801605.1 Bacteroidota bacterium | reverse complement strand
AAATTACAGTTAGCTAAACAAGCTCGTTACGAGGTGAAAAATGTTTGCTGATTATCGATTACATGTGACACATTTTTCCCCTTACTTAATTATCTCGAAATTCCATTTCACGCTGAACCAATACAATGGGGAGAATTGCAACTCACATTCGATTATACAGTAAAGCTGGGTTTTACAGTTAGTCATAATTCACCATCAACTCAATTTGCAGACCAGTTATATAGCTTATTGAATAAAGAACCAATTGTCCATCACATGTTAGATAATTCTTCTATACCAGCCGGTATGCGCTATTTTATTGAAAAAACTCGACCTAGTATACGTTATTGGGGAATTGATCGTGGTATCACACCAAAACAATGTAATTTCATTCGAAGTCATTCTTTTTTTGGACTCTGTGCTGATAATGAATTCTCCTCTCGATTAGTAAGAACTGGTAAAGGTATTACTTTCGATTTACCGCCTCATGTATTATTTGATCAAAAAGCCTCTTTAGTTTTACCTTTTTGGTCACTCACTCGAGAATTATTTTCAGATGAAATTAGGAATCTATTGATTTTTTCAACACCCTTATTACCAAATGGTATTGAACTTCCGGGTAATAATCGAATTTCCATTGAGGAGTTTTCACAATTACCTAGATCTCAACGTTCCTATTACTTAAAATATGCTGGTTCCAATGTTGCACTTAATTGGGGTAGTAAAGCAGTCTATAGACTGAGTAATTTAAGTCACGAATCATGTCTCAAACTTCTTAATCGATGTATATCGAATTATAGCTATGGCCAAACTTGGTTACTTCAAGAAGAAGAAATTCATGATGATAAAATAGATTTCTTAACTCGAAATTGTGAAAAACATGTTGAAACTCTTCGTGCTAAATTTAGTTCATTCTATGGACCATTTGGTTGTTTAGGTATTCTCGCAATGCATAGAAATCATTATAAAGTTCATGGTCAAAACGACACAGTGATTAGTCATGTCATTGAAAGCAATAATTGAAGAAAAAAAATATCGATTAATAAAAAAGATAGGCTAAATTGTTTATGGATGAATTTAATTTTGGAACTGTAAGAGATTACACAAAGCAACTTCGTAGTATTCGTAATTGGGCACTCAAACTTCGCCAGCTCCGTCCACGTATTGATACTACATGGGAAGAACCTGCTGATTGGGTTGTAAAAGATTCCAATATTCATGGGGAACCAGCACGAACACTAACAATTACTCTCATGCCTACTGGATGTGAATGGGCAAGTTTAGGTGGTTGCACCATGTGTGGAGAATTTGAGGGTTCTACTAAAGGTGATGTTGTCTCTCCAATTTTCCATGTTGCACAATTTGCATCTGCAGTTAGTAAATATGTGCCTGATTATAATCCATCATGGATTCGAATTTACCAAGAAGGTAATTATATAAATCAAAATGAGATTCAAAGATCAGCACAATTAACAATACTTAGCCTTGCAAGTTTAATTTATGGTATAAAGCGAATTACTATTGAATCAATGGCTAAATATATAACACCAAGGAATGTAAAAGATCTTAGTAAATCAATTAAAAGAGATATCGAACTTGAAATTGGTATGGGGTTCGAAGCAGAAAATGAGGTGATAAGAAATGTTTGTGTGAATAAAGGTGAAAGTTTGGATGATTTCTCCAGAGCAATTAATTTACTTAAGGAAGAAGGAATTCGCACTGTTGCGTATGTTTTATTGAAACCTCCATTTTTATCTGAGAAGGAAGCGATTAATGAGGCAATTGCAACTATCCAGTTAGCAAATGATATTGGATTTGACGCTATTAGTCTTGAACCTGTAAGTATTCATGCGTTTACATTAGTTCATGCACTTAATTTGTTAGGTCTTTATGAACTCCCATGGCTATGGTCAGTAATCAAAGTTGCACAAAATGTTCAACATATTCGCGATTTCCGTATCGGAGGAGTAGGTTTCTATCCAAGACCATTTAACGTAGCACATAATCAACATTCCAATAGTGACGTGGGTTGTAATAAAGAATTATGGGATAAAATTAAGGAATATGGTAGGACAAGAAGATTTGAAGTTTTTAATAACCTAGAATGTAATTGTAAAAAAGAATGGGAGAATATTTGCAAAACTCCAACAATACCTTTAATGGAACGTATTGATCAACAACTTAGTCTATTGAATTTGGATTCTTATAAACTAGCTACTTCTGAAATGCAATTTCAAACACAATCATTTGTCAATCATACAACTGCAATAGCTGGTGGTACACAATATAAACGATAATTTTTTTCCAATAAACAAATAGAGAATATAAAATTGATCGTACCGGAAGCTATTTATATTCTTGTAAGAACAAAAATAATTTAATGTGTATAAATGAGGTGAAGTATCGAAGATTATAATTCTATTTTCTTATTAAAGTTCATTTTCCTATATAACTAATCACTTTCTTATTTTTTCAACGATTTTTTCACCTGTCCGGCCTACAACATAACCACCCAATCCGATTTGTAGTAACGTCCATGCTTCATTACTTAGACGGAAAGCAAGCCAGCCAAAAGAATCACATACAACAAGAATAAGAAAAGTTAGCATCGTAATTGGTCTCCAATTCCTCTGCAGCCAGCTTTGTCCTTTCGCTTCAGCTTCAACAACTCGTGATTGAGAATCCAATAACTTTGATTCATATTCCAAAGCTTTACCCAAAAACTCATTCTCAATTTTCGTCAATTCATTTTGCAATTTTCCGCGTTCTTCATCAGAGGTTGATAGATTATCAATCAAATTGGTTATTGGTTTTACTATACCACTTAAAAAATCCAACACTCCCATTTTATCCTCCTTCTTTTTCTGAACGCTGATTGCCTGTGCTGAGCGAAGTCGAAGCACTGATTGCCGAAAGCTTTATGTTATAGATCTCCCGGATAATATTTTTCTCAACTTCACTCAACTTATTATGTAGAACTTCAAATCGTGATAAATAATTTTTCTCAATGGCAGATGATTTCTTTTTCGTATCATCAACATCTTTCTCAATTCTCTTAATCCTGGACCAGAATAAAAAGTTTACTAAACTTAGAAGCCCGCCAATAATCCATATGTAAATCTTTTCGTTCATCACATTCTCAAATCTAAATTTTACCTTGAGCGAAGTCGAAAGGTCTCAATTCTCCTTTCAGTTTTTCATACACTGTTTTCCCATGAACCTTTTTTGAAATCATCACATCCTTACGATTCAACTCACCATTCCAAGAAACATGAATCCACTTTCCGAATTCATAAATCAATTGATCGAAGGATAACTTTTGTAAGACGATGTTGAACACATCTGCTAAATTCATTGAATGAACAACAAAGTCTGCTGCTTTTCCTTCGAGATGTTGAGAATTAAATCTCCCACCAACAGCAACATTTACATCAAAACATCGGAAACCGGAATTAATAAAAATAGGCATGTTTATAATTTCTCTCAGAGGTTGCAGAACATTCACACAAAGCAATCTCAAATTCTCGGTATGTTTTTCATTCGACTCATTCTTATAACCATGTCTTTCCGCTTCTTGACTAATAGTAAATTCATTAAGAAAAAAATTAATGGAGAGTTTTGTGTTTAGCGAAGTCGAAGCATTCATTTGCTTTTCCTTTTAATCTGTTGTTGATGACTAAAAGCTAATCGCTGATTGCTGTCGATTCACTGTAATTCACCTTACATCAGACAAAATATTTAATGGGTAGGCAGCCTTGTGTGAGTCCGCCGAAGGCGGATCAGCTCATCAAAAAAAATGTGACAGCCAGTATTACATAACGAACATTATGCTAAAGTCTTTGGTCAGTCCCAACAAAAGCGTCTATGAAGTTCTGTCATTTCAGCATAATGTTGCATTATATAAACTCGGCACATAAGAATACTAATCGCCTCATCATCGCTCATTCCGGTCGTGGATTCCCACACACCTTCATTCGCTCACATGTTTTAGTCGCTCGTTTCGTGTCGCCGAGTCCGGCACACACTCCACTCGCTCCAAAGGATTGAAATTCTCCCCCTTATTTCAAGGGGGAGAACACAAGAGGGGGTCATAACCTTGCATTTGCAATCCATATCATTTCACTTACTTTTTCAATAAATCTGAAAACAAAAGAAAAGAAATAACAAACATTGAGCGTTGAAGAACTTTCCTGTTGTAAATAATTTTGAATAAAAGATTTGACTAATTACGATGCTCAATAAAATTTTAGATATCACTCGAATCAGATCTGATTCTAAATTCCAGAAGTACAAAGAACTAGGATTAATCAATGAATTGGTCCTTCGCAATCTTCAAATCAAATCCGAGTACCTGGAACTAAGAAAGACTCATAACCAAATCGATGCAATCTTCATCCTCTCCGAAAAATATAATTTATGTTACGATTCGGTGAATACAATTCTTTTCCGAAAACGACAAATTAAGCCGGTTTCTTTCCCCTCATCCAACCAGCCCCTAACAAGCCAGTAACAAGCCACTGTCAAGCCATAAGAACCCATCGAACCAACTTTCCGATGTTTTCCTTTTCTCTTAAGAATTATTGATCATTTTCCCGTGTGAAGCCGAGCGCCTGGACTGAGCTTGCCGAAGTGCACTTTCACAATATTACAGTGAACGCAAGTTCCTTAAATGATATTCTTGCCATCGAAAAACAGAGTGCCTTGAATTTTTTATTCTACATTCTGCACTCTACATTCTAAATTCATTAAGGAGGTAACACCATGGCAATCGTAAATGGAAATGTCATCGGTAATTTATCCGGGAAGCTTGGCAACCTTTCCGCGAGAACTGTTGATGGTCGCACTGTCTTAGCAGCTCGTCCATCTAGTTTCAATGCTAGTCAAGAACCTGCGGTTCTTACTATTCGTCAGAAATTTTCAGTCACTGCAAAATTTGCAAGTGCAATTCTGGCTCTTGCTTCACTTGTTTCAATCTGGAAGAAAGTGAAGAACATTGCCGGTTCTGTTTTCAACGAAGTATTCCAGAACAACTTTTCTCATTCTTCCACAGACAAACCAACCGAGCAGAACATTCTCGCTCCGGAAGGATTTCCTCTGCAGATTGCTGTTGCTGCAGTTGCCGCAGACAAAGTAACTGCAACTATCCCGATCCTGAATACCGCTTCGGTATTCGGTGCTGATGAAGTTAATCTCTCTGCAAATGCTCTCGTCTGTTACTATGATCCGGAAAATGAAGAAGACGAGCCGTACAAGATCATTTCTCTCTCAAAAGAAGTTGCGGCATACAACTTTGCTCAGACATATGATTTAGAAATTGATCTGAACGCAACTCAAAAAAACATTGCTGCAAAGTATCAGCACAGTATTTTGTATGTGTGTGTAGTAACAAAAACCGCTGAGGGTAAAGTTGTTCAGAACTCCTCAACTTTCACCAAACTCAGTTAATCATTTAGAGAAAGGGTTATCATTCCTGGTAACCCTTCTCTTAATAAATCCCGATAGCTCACAAATTTGCGTTCACTTCGATTCACTTAAAATTGTTCGCTAAAAAAAGCTCGCTCTGATTCGGCTCATTCATTCGCCTCACAAAGCGTAAACCTGTCCTGATGAAGAGAAGGATCTACTTTCAGTTCGGTCAATACTTTTTCATCAAAGACATTCAAAAATATTTCCCTCATAAAGCATGAATGCAAATTATTCGTTTGTCTCTTGCTCACACTTTTTGAATCAAAAAGATGCGCCAATTTCCAAACTCATAAATTGCTTAAAGCCACTGCATTTCCAATTTGTTTGCTTCACATCGTTCAGCTATTGCAAGCATTATTTTGCCCGCTGGCAAACAAGCTTAGTGTTATTCGAATCTTTGTAGCCAATCGGGGCAAGGGTATATGAAACTCATACCGCATGTTTATGATAATAATTCTCAGTTGCGGTATTTCGCCCTTGCCTTGAATCATCATCTTTTCTTACACCAACATAGTAACAAGCCATTATTTCGCAAAAGATCGCCTAAGCGGGCAAAATATGTTTTTTAACGGCGTAAAGGTCGGGTCATGGCATCTGTAATAGTTCACTACTCTAAAAGGCACAAAGGTTTTCTCATTCGGTTAGTTCAATCAAATCAAAATTTCTTTGTAAATGTTTTTACCGGCAAAGGTGCGCTTCATTCTTACAGCTTCACTTCACTTGCAACCGCTTACACTTTCTTAAATGCTTTTATCAAATCACTTAAAAAATCTTAAAGGAGTTTAGCATGTTATCACAAGAACAAAAACAACATTTAAGACAAGAGAAAAAAGAAAAGATCATCCGCATTCGGAAAACTCTTTCTGAAATGACAGAAGAACAGCGCCAAGCCGTAGCTGATAAATTCGGCATTGTTACTGTTGAAGGGCATTTATTAACACCTCACAATCAATGTTTTTTAGTTGCACAGTCAGAAATAAACTTTACCATCATTGGTGGGTTTCAGCAGTGGAAGAAAGCCGGAAGAATTGTTCGCAAAGGTGAACATGGTTTTTTAATCTTTGTTCCATCTAAGGCCAAGCAAGAAAATAATTTAGAAATGATTTCTGATGAGGAAGATGTTCACTTTTTTACAGCAACGGTTTTTGATATTTCTCAAACGGAAGTAATCGCAAAATCGGAAGCTGCATAGCTTCCGATTGTTTACCTTTTTTAACTAATTCACTATATTAAAAACGCAAAAAGCTCAAAACCATAAACATTTTATAATTGTTCTTGAACATCAAAAAAGTTTAAGGAATGGAATTCCAGAGCTTTCTTTTTTCTTGTTCATAAAATAATGCCGTGTTGTGTTGTGGAGTCCATACAAAAGTCCATACAACTCCATACATTTTTTTTGAAAGATCATAAGGATTCCTACGGGTGTATTAAATAAAAAAAGCCCGAATACATTTCATATTCGAGCTTTTAGTAGTACACCCGTAGGGATTCGAACCCCAAACCTTCTGATCCGTAGTCAGATGCTCTATCCAATTGAGCTACGGGTGCATATTAACTCACTATAAAGGGATTTCCCCAAAAAATTTGCCAATCCAACAATCGCGTTGCAAATATACAATTCGCACCTGTAACATTCAATTTCTGGCTTTAGTAACAACACATCTCAAACATCCTTCCTTGATTTCTATTAACACTTGGGCTAATTTTGACCGGTCATTTTCCAAAATAAGGTGCTGATGTGAAACTAATTAATAGTGCTATTGTAAATTTTGTAAAAATTCTCCCAAAATCTGTCGTTCATATTTTTGCGAAAAAGTATATCGCCGGTGAGACGCTGGAAGATGCTGTAAGAGTTACCAAAGAACTAAATGCAAATGGGATTCTTGCCACCATTGACGTTCTTGGCGAAGCGGTAAATACTAAACGTGAGTCGGAATTAGCTAAAAAAGAATGTTTAGAAGTTCTTGATGCGATCAATCATCATAAACTTAATGCGAATCTTTCCCTAAAACCTACGCAGTTAGGTCTAATTCTAGACAAAGATTTTTGTTATGCTCAGATTTCAGAAATACTTGAAAAGGCAAAAGGATATAATAATTTCGTTAGAATTGATATGGAAGATTCATCAACAACAGATTTAACTTTTGATCTTTTTCATAAAATGAAAGAAAAATACTCTAACGTTGGAGTGGTTGTTCAAGCTTATCTTAGAAGAACTTTTGATGATGTTGAAAGAGAAAATAAGGAGACAACTAATTACCGCTTATGTAAAGGAATTTATGTTGAACCTGAAGAGATAGCTTTTAAGGATAGACAGGAAGTGAGAGATAATTTCTTAAAAGTATTGGAGTTAATTATTGATAACGGCAACTATGTCGGAATTGCAACACATGATGAATATCTAGTTGAAGGTGCATACGAGTTGATTAAAAAGAAAAATATCTCAAAGGATAAGTTTGAATTCCAGATGCTCTACGGTGTCAGAGAAAATTTGCGTGATAAGATAAATGCGAACGGATATAAAATGCGCATTTATGTTCCGTTTGGTGAACATTGGTATAAATATTCAATTAGACGTTTGCAGGAAAATCCACAACTTGCCTGGTATATTGCTAAAAGCGTATTCTCTCTCAACTGATGAATGTTCTTGGAATCGAAAGTTCGTGTGATGAAACTTCTGTTGCAGTAATTTCTGAAGGCAGACTGATTTCAAATCTGATTTCATCGCAAGATTTTCATACAAATTACGGTGGAGTTGTACCTGAACTTTCAAGTCGGGCACATCTTCAAATTTTATTGCCTCTAGTAAAACAATCTTTAGCGCAAGCCGGAATTACACTTAACCAAATTGATTTAGTTACTGCTACTGCAGGCCCCGGCTTGATAGGCGCTCTACTTGTTGGTTTATCTTTTGCTAAAGGTTTTGCTTATAGCATAAAGAAACCGTTCATTCCTGTAAATCATATTGAAGGGCATATTTTTTCCGGATTCTTAATGGAAGAGAAACCGGAATTTCCTTATCTGTGTCTTGTGGTTTCCGGCGGACATACATTACTGCTTTTGGTTGAAAGTGAAACCGAAATTAAAAAGCTCGGGACAACTATTGATGATGCTGCCGGAGAGGCATTCGATAAGATTTCTAAACTGTTAGGATTCGGTTATCCCGGTGGACCTAAAATTCAAGAAGCAGCATTAAATCAGCGAACCGACTTTGTTGATTTCCCGATTGCACAATGCAAGAATGAGTTTGATTTTTCGTTCAGCGGACTTAAAACTTCGGTACTTCGATTCATTCAAAAAGAATATGGTGATGCATCAAAAATTCCTAATGAACATCTTCCATCTATTGCGGCATCATTTCAATATTCCGCTGTAAGAGCACTTGTAGTTAACACCGATAAAGCTCTTCGAAAATATAAGACCAATTCAATTTCATTAGTCGGCGGTGTAGCTGCAAATAAAATGTTAAGAGATGAATTTCAAAAGCTGGCAGGTAAGTATAAAAAGAAACTTGTTATTCCTTCTGCAGAATTTTGCGGCGATAACGGCGCGATGATAGCTTATCGCGGTTCCCAACTTCATCAAGCCGGGATCAAATATTCATTCGACTTTAATGCTTTCCCCAGTTTGAGTGACCACACTTTCATTAAATAATACCAAACTTGCACAGGCATATTCACACTCTTTAAAAGAAAAAATTTCGATATATTAGAATTGTTCTAAACAGAAATTGAATTTATGGCAGAAGAGCAAAAACCAAATAAACCTATCATAACTAGAAACGAATTTATCATCGTTTCTTCTTTCTTCGGATTTACTCTAATTCTGTTGCTTTTTACTTTTTATATCCCAAATTATTATAAACAGCCGGAACCGGTTGAAATTGATATTACGCACGGTTCAACTCTTTCTCAAGTGATTGATACTCTCTACTCCCGCAAAATAATTCCGAATAAAATGAATATGAAAATAATCGCATATTTATACGGAGCCGAGAAAAAAATAAAAGCCGGCAGATATAATATTCCGAATGGTTTGAACTACATTAAATTGGTTGGGCTTCTTATTAACGGCTCTCCATCGACGCAAATTTTAGTAACTATTCCCGAAGGTATCTGGCAAAGTGAAGTAGCTCAAATATTGCAAAATAATTTACATATTGATTCTACAAAAGTGATGGAGCTTAGTAAAAGCAAATCGTTTCTGAATTATCTAAACTTAGATGTCAGTAATTTAGAAGGGTATCTATTGCCGGAAAGTTATTACTTCTATTCTAATGTTAGCGCCGAAGAGATTTTAGGAAAATTAAAGGATGAGATGGATAAATTCTTCACTCCTAAGATTACAGCGCGGATGAAAGAATTAAAAATGACTAAAAACCAGATACTAACACTTGCATCTATCATTGACGGTGAATCAAATTTGGTCAGCGAGTTTAAGACAATTGCCGGTGTTTATTACAATAGATTGAAAAAAGGGATGCCGCTGCAAGCCGATCCGACTGTTCAATATTTAATTCGAGATAAACACAAGAACAGAATATTCAAAAAAGATTTACTGATTGATTCGAAGTTCAATACTTATAAATATTATGGATTGCCGCCGGGACCAATTAACAATCCGGGTAAAGATGCAATAATGGCAGCGCTCTATCCCGAAAAGAATAATTTTTTATATTTTGTAGCAACCGGAAACGGCGGACATGCTTTTTCAAAAACTAATAGCGAACATGAACTAAATGTGAGCCGGTACAGACAATGGCGAAGAAATCAAAATTAATTTTTAAGATTGCTGCAGTTTTTGCTTTGTTAATATTTTCGAAATGCGCAAATCAAATGCCGCCAGGAGGCGGAGAAGTGGATAAAATTCCGCCAACCATTTTAGAGTCAATACCGGCAAACGGAACAACCGAATTTCACGAAAATTATTTTGAAATCACTTTCAGCGAATATGTTGATAAACGTTCTATTCAAGATGCTATATTTATCTCTCCAGCATTGCAAAAACCTTTGGAATATGATTGGAGCGGAAGAACTCTGACGGTTAATTTTGAAGATACGCTCAAGCAGAACACAACATATACAATTACAATTGGAACCGATGTTAAAGATTTGCACAACAGTAATAAAATGGCTGAACCATTCACCTTTGCTTTTTCGACCGGTAATAAAATTCATACAGGGAAAATCAGTGGAAAAATTTATGATCCTAACTCAGATGGGATTATGATTTTTGCTTATAAAAATGAGGGGAAAGAGATTGACCCAAGTAAGCAAACTCCGGATTATGTTTCGCAGGTGGGGAAGAATGGAAAATTTTTTCTTTCCGGAATAGGTGACGGAGCTTATACAATTTTTGCAATTAGAGATAAACTGAAAGATCTGAAATATCAAAAAAATGAGGATGAGTTTGGTGTTCAGTTCAAGAAGATCGAATTGAAAGATAAGTTTAACGAAGTTAATGACGTTGATTTCTTTATTACGAAAGAAGATACAATTGCACCGAACATCTCCAATGTAATAATGAAAGACCGCAATCATCTGCTTGTGGAATTTAGAGATAAAATCGACAGCGTTAAATTATCACCGTCGAATTTTTATCTGCTCGATTCGACCGTGAACAAAAAAAAATTTCCAAAATATATTTTTAAGGGAGATGCAAGACCTTATCAATTCTATCTTGTGTTAAGTGATACTCTGGAAAAGAAAGAGGGCTGGGTTTTGATCTCGAATGGAATTTATAATATTGATTCCAAACCGTCCCTTGAAGAAAAAAATTCTATTACAGTAAAGAACGACCGTGATACTTTGGCGTTAAAGCCCATTAAAGTTGCCGGGGAGCTGCCGGAAGGTAAAGTTGATTTCGAAGATGCGAAGATTACAATATTATTTAATGATGCAATTGACACCGCAACCGTGAAAACAAAATTGAGCATTCAAGATGTAAAAGGGGACAAATATCCGTTTGCCATAAAACGTGTTGATGATGCCGCTTTTACAATTTCCGTTTTGTCAAGACTAAGGCAAAGCATGGAATACACTCTTAAACTCGATCTGAAAAATTATACCGATATAAGCGGAAACAAAATTGATTCTCTTTTCCAAAATAAATTTACAACTTCGAATGAACTTGATTTCAGCGGCGCATCAGGAAATATTAACACCATTTCCGATTCCTCAAATATTTTTGTTGTTCTGCAAAACACGAAGGAGAGTAAAATTAAATACTCGCAAAAAGCCGGACCAAAAAATAATTTTGATTTCAAAAAAGTTGTACCCGGTAAATATTTGGCGTGGAGTTTCAAGGACAAAAATAAGAACGGCAAATATGATTTTGGTACAATCATCCCTTTCAAACATTCTGAAGAATTTAAGTTTTATCCCGATACATTAAATCTTCGAGCGCGCTGGCCTGTTGGCGGAGTGAATATAGATTTTCAAAAGTAAAATTCACGTGTCATAGATATACATTTGCTTTTTTGCGTCATGGCGTTTTCTTTGCGCCTGCCAAATTTTCAACGGGCTCTTTGCGAGGAAACTATTTCACGCAAAGTTCGCTAAGATTTCGCAAAGCTCGCAAGGGAAAGCATAAGACGACAGCTTTTAGCATCTCTAAATTTTCTTTTGAATAGTTGAAATTTTGTTTTAAGTTATACACAGAAGAAGGGGAAATTTCATCTAATGATAATAGAAAGGAATGTAAGTTCAACCCGTGAGATGAATAATAGAAATATTATTTCACGGGTTAGACCAAAAGTAAAGTTGTTAGATCAAGTCCGAATTACACTTCGCACGAACCACTATAGCCGGAAAACAGAAGAGAGTTACACTTCCTGGATAAAGCAATTCATAATATTCAACAATAAAATTCACCCGGACAAACTTGGGCCTGAAGAGATAAAAAATTTTATTAATAATCTTGCTGTAAGCAGGCACGTATCTTCTTCAACTCAGAATCAAGCGTTGCAAGGAGTTCTTTATTTATATAAAAATGTATTAAAGAAAGAAGTTGGGTGGATTGATGATATAAAGCATTCAACTAGAGTAAAACATTTGCCTGTTGTGTTTTCTAAGAGAGAAGTAATAAAAATATTTGAGCATCTTGAAGGAACACCAAAATTAGTTGTTTCACTTTTGTATGGAGGAGGATTACGTTTATCAGAATGTCTTAACCTAAGAGTAAAGGATATTGATTTCGATTATAAACAAATAGTAGTGCGGGATGGCAAAGGTGAAAAGGACCGTCATACGGTTCTTCCAATGTCAATCCAACCTGAATTGAAAAGACATTTAAACGAGGTTTATAAGCAGCACAAAAAAGATTTAGCAGACGGTAAAGGTGAAACAATTCTTCCTTACGCGTTAGCGAGAAAATATCCAAACGCAGGTAAGGAATTCGGTTGGCAATACGCTTTTCCAGCAGATAAATATATTAAAGATAAAGATAGTGGTTTGATTTTTAGATGGCATATTCACGATAGCACGATACAAAGAGCGGTAAAAGAGGCAATTAGTAAAGCAGGAGTGATTAAAGCAGGCAGCCCTCATACTTTCAGACACTCTTTTGCAACACATCTCTTAGAGAATGGCGCTGATATTAGAACAATACAAGAATTGTTAGGCCATCAGTCCGTTAAGACAACGATGATTTACACACATGTATTGAATAGAGGAATTGGAGTAAAGAGCCCTTTAGATTACTGAGAGTGAGGATGATAGTTATGCAAGCACCTATTTTAAAATATTGTAAAAATGAAAAGATTATGAAGAAAATGGAACATAGATATGCAGCTGAGCGCATATCTACGTGCCCTAAATAAATAACTCGTTCAGCATAAGTAATAGTTATATGAAGCCTTCGGCAGTATAGATAAGATTAATGTTGGCGACAAAAGAAAAAATAACGTTATCAGATATTATGAGTTCCGGTATTGCTGAATATAAACG
>JAJYXU010000039.1 GCA_021801605.1 Bacteroidota bacterium | reverse complement strand
ATCGGCATCGTCTTCGTCTCCGGTCATTCTAAGCGCATAATTATAAATTGCGTTCATATGCGGAATAGCTTCTTTTTCGAATTCGACGTAACGCTTTTGCAGTTCTTTGTCGTTCAGAGTATTTGTGATAGCACGCATTTTTAATTTTCTTTCAGAGAAAATATTTCACGTATTAAATTAACCAATTGCTATTCCATTTAATATTGATTTAATACTATCTGAATCCCCAAAAGATCCATTAACGATCTTCAATTCTGCTTTTCCGGTTAAATTAAAGTTGGCGGATTCATCAACGGCAAGCATCTTTGCGAACTCAATTTTGAATCCGTTCATATTATATTCTTCAATTCCGTTATAAATTGAAAGATCGCCTAGTTCTGCAATTGTTCCCTTGAAGAAGAGTTTCTTTGAATCTAAATCCAAACATTTTTTGCGGTTAATCCCAATGTCAATCTTAAAACTATTCCCATTATAAGTTAAAGTTAAGTTCCGCAGCAGAAGATCAAAAAGAAGCTGTTCGTTTTCCGGTATAGAAAAATATTTTGTGTAGTCCACTTTCTCGAAATCTTTTTCTGAAATTGAATGAAACGCCGAGAGCAACGCAACAAAATTTAATTTACGGACAAATTCTTTTTTCAAATCACTTTTATGATAACCCGACTCAATTAAAATTGAGCTGATACCATTCTTTGTAAAATTATCACCGAATGCGCGCGGTTCATAGTCATCGTTATACCGTGCAATTTGTCCCGGAATAAAGTTAGAAAGTACATCATTAATTTTACAGATGACCTGCATACTTTTTTCTCTTGTGTAATTTATACTTTTAACATGATCGATTGGCGGTGCGAGCAGTGAAATTGTTGAATACTTGTTTGTTCTGCCTGCAGTGTAATAACTATTTTGATCATGGAGGTTAAATCCAAAATCCGGTTGAATTTTTTCCGCATAATCCCAAAGTATTTTTGACTCATACGATTCAAGCCGGAGTGCATCGCGGTTTAAATCAATATTGAATGCATTCTCACGCTGATATTTTTCAGCGCCGTCTGGATTTACCATCGGTACAAAATGAAAAGTTATTTCATTTAGTAAGTCATCTTTAAATTTTGCAAATGAATTATCCAAAGAAAAGAAATTGATCAGGTCGAATAACGCAGCTGTTGCAGTGGGTTCATCGCCGTGCATCTGCGACCATGCTAAAATGTTTGTCTTACCACGACCGAATAAGATAGTAAAAATCTCACGCCCTTCTACCGATTTTCCAAGCGTTTCAATCTGGAAAAAATTTGTTTTCCGTAACCGTTCTATAATTGGTATCAATTCTGAATATGTTATCAATTCACTCCCTAACTTGGTTTCGCGGAAATTATCATGACTTAAAAAAATCTCATTAAATAGCTCTTTGGAATTCAAATTTCTCTCCGTTATTTTCATTTGTTGATTTTATATTTAGTCTTAGAACAAGTTCAATGTAGGCAAGTTTAACTCGACCTTACTAAAATTAAATAAAATTGTTTTCAAGTATGGAGGAATTATGGCTACAGATACACTCAAAACCGGCTCACAAGCTCCGGCATTTACACTGCCAGCAGCGACAGACGGTAAAATGTATTCACTGGAATCGTTCGCTCAAAAGAAGGCGCTTGTTGTGATTTTTAGCTGCAATCATTGTCCCTACGTTCAAGCTTATGAAGACAGAATTATGGAAATCCAAAAAGATTACTCAAAAGATTTGCAAATTATTGCTATCAGTTCCAATGAAGATGAAAATTATCCCGAAGATTCATTTGAGAAGATGAAAGAACGCGCTTCAATGAAAGAATTTAATTTCCCCTACTTGCATGACGCTACGCAATCGGTTGCAAAAGCATACGGTGCTACACATACTCCGGAGATATTTCTTTTTGATTCGGAAAGGAAATTGGTATTTCACGGAAAGATTGATGATAACTGGCAAGAGCCGCAAAGTGTGAAGAGTAAATACTTACGGAATGCTATTGATGAATTACTGAGTGGTAAACAAATTTCTGTACCGGAGACTTTCACAATTGGTTGTACTATTAAGTGGAAGAAATGAAATAAAAAAGTAAAGAATAAATTGTTTTCTCAATAAAATATTCTTTCTAATTTATCTGTCGACTAGCTACATGATGTGTGAGTATCAAAATAAAAAAGCTGTCAAGAAGAATCTCGGCAGCTTTCAATTCTATGATTTCCGTGTTAATAAAAGTTTTTTTGTTTCAATAAATCTTCCAGCATTTATGATATAGTAATAAACACCGCTAGAGAAATCCGATGCATTCCATTCAACAGAATAGTTTCCTGAATTCAAATATTGTGAGATAAGCTGGGCTACTTCCTGCCCTAGAGAATTGTAGATTTTTATTGTCGTAAATCCTTCTTGTGGAAGTGAAAATTGTTTTGTTGTAGACGGATTAAAGGGATTGGGATAATTCTGTAAAAGAGAATATGTTTTTGGAATCTGATCTTCTGCCGCATTCTCTATTCCTTCCTTTTTCAAATTTCCAACAATTTTAATAGAATCACTTCCTTTGATATCAATACCGGCAAATGTTTTACCTATTAGATCTGCTTTTGTATCGGTTTTTGTTATACCTGTTTCCTTATTATCGAAATGCATCATTAAATCCAAGTCGCCATCTCCATCAATATCTTCCAAACATCCTTTTATAACCGACGTTTTGTTTGGGCCAAACTTTACTGTTGCCATATCTACAGTCGAAGCATCAAAAAAAATCGATTGTGTCGGATTATATAATCCGGAATTTGATTCCGTCCAGCTATTTCCGTTATCGGCAGATGAAAATAATCCTCTATCAGTTCCTATAAAAATTTTATCACCTGATGTGATGGATACTGACCGAACATGAATACCATCAAATCCAAGATGAATTGTTTCCCAAATTTCTTCATTATTCGTTAAACGGAAAACACCATATTCAGTTCCTAAAAATAATTGACCGATCGAATTGAATGCGATGGAATAAACATGATTTATTCCACTGCCTGTTTCAACCCAGGTATCGCCATTATCAGTTGAACGATACAAAGGGTAAGCACAAGCAAATATCTGACCAGTCGGATCTATCACGATTGAACTAATAGTAGTATTCGTCATACTATTACTAACAGCCGTCCAATTCACGCCATTATCCGTAGACCGATATATAACATCTTGAACACCGGCAAATATATGACCAGCCTGGTTTATTGCTAACGACTGAACAATATAATTCGCGAAAGCTATTTCTTGCAAATTCAAACCGTTGTCAGTTGAAAGACGGATCTCTGAAAGATAACAGCTATTTAAAAGTTCTCTTCAAACCATTGCAGTTCTTTTAACGGTTGAGGTGAAATAGCAAAGCAATAGAGAGGGTAGAGCATTGTAATCATCTCAATCATTTCCACTATAATTTTGCTTGAATATAGCACCTTTGAAGAGAGCACCTTAGTTTTTTGCAGAAGTATCATCTCATGCTTCTCAAATAAGTCGAAATGTTTTTTCGCATCAAACTTTGAAACTGCTTTTACTGTTTCCATCTTCTTGAAATAGTGAAGTGAAAATTTATTATTGAGATTATACTTCTCAAATAGATTTAAAATTTCATTCTTATACTTAGATATATTTTGCCGGAAATAAAGATCTTCTCCTTTTGATTGGTTTATGAATAAACCCATCTGTGCCTCACAGGCTTCAAAGTAAAGAAAAAATTCGCTGTCTAATTTGAATCTGCCGAAGTGAATTAAAAAATAATTTCTGTACGGTTCGCCTTTTGCAAAACGCATATCTTTATTTATACGCATCAGTGTTTCGTTAAACTTCGGTTCTGTGCGGATTGCCGGATTGAGGCGGTTTAAAAATGGGGCGAGATCAACCACAAACGCTTTTGCCGGTTCAACTAAAAATTTTTGATATTGTTCTTTGTGTTTATGAAACCATTCTACCGAATTATTCTTTTGCAGACTATTCAAAAATTTGAAGAGTTCTTGATTGAACCCGTTGAATAAACCGATTTCCGGTTTCAATACATAACCCCGATTGTTAGCATTATATAAAACTGACCAAAACTTTTGCGTGTACTGTTTGTCATTAATTCAATTCCATCACCCAATATTTGATTGAAATAGTAGCGAACGTTAAGAGCTACTAAATTTTTCTTGTTCAGCCCCATGTTTGCCCCAAACCCGATATATCCTCCCGCTGCGTAATGTGCTTTTGCGCTTCCAAAGGATTGGAAAAATTCCTGATCGTACGGTGTTGTTAAAATAATACTTGGACCTATGCCGATAGAAAGATACGGACGGAGATTCTCGGTGAGAGATTCTGAAAATAATCGATACTGGATTCCAAAATTTAATGGAAGAAGAAATGCGCGGTTAACTTTATCCGGTGTAAATGAGTTACCAAAATAATCAATGTACGTAACTTCCCTGTCATCTTTTGTTTCAGAAATTGAAAAATCAACAAACCCGGTAATATTTTGAGAAAAAGATTTTTTATAAAAAGTGCCAAGACCAAACCCGCCTTCACCAAACATAATATCCCCGCCTAAGCTGTTGCCCGGAAAAACTTCAGGCGCTTTATCGGGTGCAAGTTCGCCGATTTTTTGCGCACTCAATAAGCCGAATGGGATAATGAATAGAAAAACCAAAAATGCTTTCATCTTACGTTTCCTTTTGCTATGCTTCTTACTAAAGATATGGATTCTATGATAAAAATCAACGGGTAAAATTAATTCTTATCTAGAAAAATATTTTTTACTAATTATAACAACTCAAAACCAATATAGGTTCTATTATGCCGCTTAATTTGGAATTAAAAGTTCAGACAAATTCGCACGCAAGATTTATCTCTTTATTAAAAAAACATAATGCTGAATATAAAGGCATGCTTGTACAGAAAGATATTTATTTTAAAGTGAAAAGTGGATTGCTGAAACTGCGTATAGAAAACGGCACTTATACTTTGATAAAATATATGCGGGATGAAAAAGGGAAACGGTGGAGTAATTATGAACTGCTAAAATTGGAGGGGAAGAATCCAGAAAAATATTTACAGGATTTTTTGACTGTTGAAACTATTGTTGAGAAGAAAAGGGAATTCTATCTTTACAATAACACACGCGTTCATCTTGATGTTGTAAAAGGATTGGGAAAATTTTTAGAGCTGGAGACTTTACTAGTTGGAAATAAGCGCGATGCTCACAAAAGATTCAATGATATTGTTGAGTTATTAGGTTTAGATTTGTCTAAACAGATTCGTTCATCATATAAAGTTCTCATGCTGCGTAAATGATATTAACTAAAGAAAATATTGCATCGGTTGATGTTGATTCCTTCATCGCCCGGAAAATTGAATCGAATGAAATTCATGAACTTCTTTTGATTGTTCCTACAAACCGGAAAGCACGCAATATTAAAAAAGAAATAATTTCAAAGATTCCTTTGCGGGCTGCTTCCGGTTTGAATGTTGAAACACTTGGAACAATTTCAACCAAACTCTTACAACTGGCTAAACCATTTAAAAAACTTAGTGAAGCGGCAGCGACTGTATTTATTAAGCAAAGTGCTGAAGAAATACAAATGCGTTATTTGTCTCTGTATAAAGATGAAATTCCATTTGGTACCCTTGATAGAATAAAAAGTGTCATCTCGGAATACAAACGGCATAGTATTACACCTGATATTCTCCGTAAAGAAGCAGAGACGCTGGACAGTTCCGAAAAATTAAAAGCACTGGATATTGCAGATATCTATGAAATATTCATTAAAAAATGTTTTGCACTTAACGCCTACGAGATTGGCGATATCTATTCGCAGCTAAATTTATTCTCTTTAAAAGAGTTTGTAACAAATTTTCATAAACTTTATGAAGGTGTTAATCTTATAATTCTTGACGGTTTTAGCGAATTCTCGAATCCCGAAATTGAAATTCTTTCTAAGCTTTCAAGCGTGGGAAACACAAAGCTTTTTCTCCGTTTTGATTACGCTACAAATAATAAATCAATTTTTTCCCATCTCGATAAATGTTATGACCGCATGAACGATTTAGGGTTTATCAAAATTGATGAAGCGGAAAAGAATAAGACAAACAGTTTCAGAAATATTTTACAAGAAAATCTTTTCAAGAATAAAAATCTTTTGCCAAAAATTGATGAAAGGAAACGGATAACAAAAATAACTGCTCACGACCGCGAAAATGAAATTGAACTCATCGCCTCGGAAATTAAAAAGCTGATAATAGAGAACTATATAGAACCGCACAAAATTTGCGTTGCGTTTAATCTCATTCAGGAATATTCTTCAATTGTGAAAGACACATTTGCTAAGTATGGAATTCCGGTTAACCTAACCGACCGAACGCCGCTTGATAATTCTAATCCCATTACCGCGGTTGTAAATTACTTAGAGATTGTTGAAAACGATTTCTATTTCAAAAACATTTTCCGTGCTTTAAGCAGTAGATTTATTGAAACAACCGAAATTGATGTTTCAAATCTTTACCGAATCTCTTCCGAACTGAAAATTGTTGCGGGAAAGGAAAATTGGATCAACATTTTGAACGACTTGATCTCCAATCTTGATCATGCCGGGGACGAGTATGATGAGATTACATCAAAACGAACTTCTTACTCAAAAGCACTTGAGGATATAAAAAGAATTTCAGAGTTGTTAAAACCGTTCGAAGAAAAATTTACGATCACGGAATTTCAGGAACGGCTTAATGATTTTATTGTGAAGTCAAAACTTCCGTTAAAACTTTTGAAAATGGAAATTGACGAAGAGAAGAATATACGCGCTTTCACGGATTTTATAGAAACTACTTCTGAAGTGTTCGGTTTATTGAAAAAAGAATATGATGATGAAAAAAAATTCACAATTGATTTCTTTATGGATCAGATAAGAACTTCATGTAACTGGGCGCGGTTCAATGTAAAAGAAAAATCTAATTATGGTGTTCAGGTAACAACACTTGAAGAAATTCGCGGATTAAAATTCGACTACCTTTTCATAGGCGGCTTATGTGACGGTGATTTCCCAACCAGATACCAGCCGGAAATATTTAATTCGGGCTCATTTAAAAAACAATCACAGATACATCAAGCAGAGGAACATTACCGGTTCTATCAATCTTTATGCGGTTGGAATAAGAAGTTGTTTTTCTCCTACCCGGTAACTGATGGCGGACGCGAGACGGTTGTTTCAACTTTTTTGAAAGAATTTGAAGAGCTATTTTCAATCTCATCCAAAAATGAAAACGATTATGACGACACGATTTTTTCAAAAGAGGAATTGCAAATATTTATCGGCAGAAATGGAATTGAGTCATCAAAAAATATTCTGCTGAATGAAAACGGAATTGATATAGAAAAAATCTCCAAGTCGCTCGAAATTGAAAAAATTAGAAACAAGGATCCTTTTGCAAGTTCTCATTATACCGGTGATCTTTTAACCCGTGAATCGGAAGACGAAATACTGGCAGAATTAACCGAACAATTAAAAGCATTCTCATCAAAACAATATTCAATTTCACAACTGGAAACTTATGCCAAATGTCCTTTTAAATTTTTTATTGAACGTGTGCTTGGCATTAAAACGATTGATGAACCGACCGAAGATATAGAAGCGGTCGAAATGGGTCGGTTACTTCATTCCATATTTTATGAATTTTACTCAACTCTGCGCGATAACGGAATAACACTTCCGGGTTGTTCCGATAAAGATTTTCAATTAGCACAAAAATTAATTTTTCAGATTGCAGAGAAACAGCTGCAAACCACTGCCTTCAAATCACCGCTTACATTTTACGAAAGAGAAAAAATTCTTGGTCTTAATGGAAATAAAATAGAATCGGTAATGCACCGATTTTTGGAATCCGAAAGAGAAGGTGATAAAGAGTTTCTTCCGGAATATTTTGAAGTAAGTTTCGGACGACTGCGCGCAGATGAATCTGATAAAATTTTGAGCGATGCGGAACCCATTCAAATTGATGGAATAAAACTGCGTGGAAAAATAGACCGCATTGAAGTGAACGAAAAAATTAGATCGTTTAATATTGTTGATTACAAACTTAGCGGCGCAAAACCTTCTTTCCCCGATCTCAAAAATGGAATTTCACTTCAGCTTCCGGTTTACCTTTATGCTGCAAGCGAATTGTTAGCAAAAAAAACGAATCAAAAATATTCCCCGAATGAGATGTTTATCTACTCATTAAAATATGCGATTGATGATTTTGGAAAAGATAAAGTAAAAACTAAAGGAAATAAGGATGATGAAATTCAATCGGTGGAACAACTTGTTCAAAAATCAATTTCTCATGTGAAGAATTATATCGCATCAATCTCTGAAGGAAAATTTAATCTCTCGCAGCTTGAAGAAAGAGAGAACAAAGTATGCCGTTTCTGTGAATTTAGAACCGTTTGCAGAATAGATGAAGTGAGCAATAATTAGCTGGACCATGTTGAATTCTTGAATAGAATTTTTTAAGTTTCGACTGCCACTGCAGAAATGCAGTGGCAATTTTTTTTATCTAAGCATTAATTAGGAGTTTTTGAAGTGACAAATTTTGTTTACCTGAGCAAAGAAAGAATAAGAGAGCTTGAAAAAGAATTAACCGATATGAAAACCAAAGGACGCAAATCTATGGCGGAAAGAATCGCCGAAGCGCGTTCGCATGGTGATCTATCAGAAAATGCCGAGTATGATGCTGCCAAAGAGGAACAAGGTTTACTCGAATTGAGAATCAGTAAAATGGAAGACCTCCTATCCAGAGCATCTGTAATAGATATTACCAACATGCCTAAAGATCAGGCACATATTCTTTCCACGCTTACAGTTAAGAATTTGAACAACTCCAAAACTTATAAATATACTTTAGTTTCTCCCGAAGAAGCAGATATAGATCAAGGGAAAATATCTATTACTTCTCCGGTGGGACAGTCATTAATGGGCACCAAAGTAAAACAAATAGTTCAAGCAAAAGTACCGGCAGGGCTGATCAAGTTTGAAGTGCTCGGTATCGAATAGATCTGCTTTCAAAATTGATTTCGGAAATTTACGGAAAGTCTCTTATGAGACTTTCTTTTTTACTAGTCTGTCACTCTGATCACGATTTATCGGAAGAAGAGTCTCAACCAATTAGCTAAATCGAGATTCTTCGTTACTCCGGCTAATGCCGGATTCATTCAGAATGACGATTACAGGAATTGATGAATGAAAAGAACAGAACAAAAAGTTCTAAAATTTATCGAACAGCAAAAGCTGATTAATAACGGCGATAGAATTTTAGTTGCGTTCAGCAGCGGACCTGATTCCGTTTTTGCTCTTCATTTTTTAAACAAGTTCAGGAAGAAATATAAAATTGAATTGCTCGCTCTTCATTTCAACCATGGTTTACGTGGTAAAGAATCCGATGATGATGCGAGTTTCGCAAAAGAATTTTGTGCGGGGTTGAATATCGAATTTATGGCGCAGAAGTTGAGTGTGAAAATTTTTGCTAAGAAGAATAAGTTCTCTATTGAAGAAGCAGCACGGCTGCTGCGTTATAAAAATTTAGAAGATATAGCCAAGAAAAGGAGCTGCACAAAAATTGTAACTGCTCATAATCTTAGCGATAATACTGAAACTATTTTGATGAATCTTTTCAACGGAACCGGACTCTCCGGATTAAAAGGGATTCCTATTCAACGGGAAAATATTATACGACCGTTGATCTGTTTAAGCAAACAAGAGATTCTTGACTACCTAAGAAAAGAAAAAATTAATTACCGGGTTGATTTATCCAATCTGAGTGATGATTTCCGAAGGAATTATATCCGCAACCGGATAATTCCATTGATCAAGTCAAAACTTAATCCTCAAATTGATGAAGCGTTATTCCGCTCATCTCAAAATTTGGCTAACTCTCTTCAACTTAATGAAACTCTCGTTGCACATCTTATATCACGGTTTGTAACTTGTACGCTGGATGCTGTGAACATTCAGATTAATTTGAGCGAGATATTCCATGGCGTAATACCCGGTGAAGTATTAAGAGCCATCTTAAAAGAACATTTTGAACACTCGATTGAATTTGATGATTACCAAAAAATTAATTCTCTCTTATCAAAACAGAAGGGAAGACATGTTCAGTTATCATCAAATCTAATTGCCCTGCGGGAAAGTGAAAGTATAAGAATCCAAAGGGTGCAAAAGACATCTAATGGAAAAATCGAACTTGGAATTGGATGCAAAGTTTTTCTCGGTTCTAAAGAGTTTGGTGTTGAATCAATTGATAAAGAAAAGATAAAATTTAGGAATGACGGAAGAACAGAATTTATCTCGGCTGATAATCTAAATGAAAAGTTTATTTTAAGAGTGTGGAAATCGGGAGATAAATTCAAACCGCTTGGAATGAATCATTTTAAAAAAGTATCGGATTTTTTAACTGACTTAAAAATTCCTTCATCGGCACGGAAAGATCAGCTTGTCTTGTTAAATCGGAACCAAATTGTATGGGTTGTTGGTTTAAGAATAGACAACCGGTTTAAACTGAATTCAAAAACAAAAAAAGTATATAAGTTATGGGTGAAATAAAAAACAGTAAAAATGAAATTTGGGTTGGAACGGAAAAATTTGTTCCTTATCTAACCGAAGAAGTGATTCAAAAAAGAATTGCAGAACTTGGTAAGCAGCTTTCCGAGGAGTATAAATCGAAACTTCCAATTTTTATCGGAGTTCTGAATGGTTCTTTTATGTTCATGTCGGATTTATTGAAGAATATAACTATCAATTGCGAGATGGATTTTTTCAAACTCTCAAGTTATGGTGATGAAAAAATTTCTTCGGGTAATGTAAAGCTTGTTAAAGATTTGAATGCTGATATCAATGATCGTCATCTCATCATAGTTGAAGATATTATTGATACCGGATTGTCAATCAATTACATCGAGAAGATGATTAAAGAACATACCCCCGCAAGCTTGAAAGTTGCATCTCTTTTAGTGAAGCCGGAGAGTTTAAAATATGATGTTGGAATTGATTATATTGGCTTCAAAATTCCAAATAAATTTGTGATTGGATACGGGCTCGATTACGCTCAAAAGTATCGGAATCTAAGTTCAATCTATGTATTAAGCGATTAACGGAGAAAGAATTTAAATGCGAGATAACATGAATAAATTGTTCATGGCAGAAGAAAACAACAAACCGGATCAAAGTAATAAGAAAAAAGGGTCAGGCATGCCTCAGAAACCCGACGGAGATTTTGATTGGGGAAAAATCATTAAAACGGTTTTCAGCTGGGGTGCTGTTATAATTGCAGCTGTAATTATTATGCAATTTATGAGGGCTGGCACTGCTACCGGATCGGTTGAAGTTACTTACGATGTTTATAAAGATTTCTTGCAGAACAATAAAATTAAAGAAGCGAAAATTATAAAAACTGATGCAAGCGATTACCGTTTTGAGGGAACACTCACAGAACCGCAAAAAAAAATGATCAACGGCGCTTATGTTAATATTGTAGTCTTTTCTGTAATAATTGATCAATCTGACCTTGCAGAGCAGAAAAAAGTTTGGGATGAAAAAAACATTAAATACACTTATGTAAAAGAATCTAACGAGTGGATGACAATTCTTGTTGGTTTCCTTCCCTGGCTATTAATAATTGCTGTGTGGATTTTCATCTTCAGAAGAATGCAAGGCGGCGGTGCGGGCGGCGGTACACGCGGCATTTTCAACTTTGGGAAAAGCAAAGCAAAATTAATTTCGGAATCTGCAATCAAAGTAACATTTAAAGATGTTGCCGGCGCGGATGAAGCAAAGCAAGAACTTGAAGAGGTAATCGAATTTTTGAAAGAGCCCGGTAAATTTCAAAGACTCGGCGGAAAGATTCCGCGCGGAGTTTTATTGTTGGGCCCTCCAGGAACAGGCAAAACTTTGTTGGCACGTGCGGTTGCCGGTGAAGCCGGCGTTCCATTCTTTTCTATTAGCGGTGCGGATTTCGTTGAGATGTTTGTTGGTGTTGGCGCCAGCCGTGTTAGAGATTTATTTGAACAGGGAAAACGCAGCGCACCATGTATAATTTTTATTGATGAGATTGACGCTGTAGGACGACATCGTGGTGCAGGATTAGGCGGCGGGCATGATGAGCGTGAACAGACTTTGAATCAACTGCTGGTTGAAATGGATGGATTCGAACAAAACAGCGGTGTAATTATTATTGCAGCTACAAACAGACCTGACGTTCTTGACCCTGCGTTATTGCGCCCGGGTCGTTTTGACCGGCAGGTTGTTGTTGACCGCCCCGATGTGAAAGGTCGTGAGGGAATATTTAAAGTGCACACAAGAAAAATTCCTCTCGGTCTTGATGTTGATCTTGAAGTTTTGGCAAAAGGAACTCCGGGACTTGCAGGTGCGGATATAGCGAACCTTGTAAACGAAGCTGCTCTGCTTGCTGCGCGTAAAAACAAAAAAGATGTCTCGATGGAAGATTTTGAGGAAGCCAAAGACAAAGTAATGATGGGAATGGAGAGAAAGAGTTTGATTATCTCCGAAGAAGAGAAAAAAATAACGGCTTATCACGAGATTGGTCATGTACTTGTCGCAAAGAAGATTCCGGAAGCCGATCCTGTTCACAAAGTTACTATTATTCCTCGCGGTCGGGCGCTTGGTGTTACAACTTACTTGCCGGTGGATGAAAAACATACTTACTCTAAAAATTATCTTGAAGCCATGATTACTTATGCGCTCGGTGGTCGTGCAGCAGAGAAATTAGTTTTCAACCGTTTTACAACCGGTGCCGGAAATGATATCGAGAAATCGACCAGCATTGCCCGTAAGATGGTTTGTGAATGGGGAATGAGTGAGAAACTTGGTCCTATTGCTTACGGACAAAAAGATCAGGAAATTTTCTTAGGCAGAGAAATAACAAAACATAAAGATTATAGTGAACAAACTGCACAGGATATAGATACAGAATTAAAAAGAATTATTATGACTGGTATGGATCGTGCGGAAAAAATCCTTTCGGAAAATATTGAAATCCTTCACAAGTTATCTAAAGAATTATTAGAGCGTGAAATTCTTGACGGTGATGAGATTGATAAAATAATGCGCGGAGAAGTGCTTCCGCCAATGAAACGTAACGGTGCCGATTCAATTAATGCATTGGAAAATGCTATCCCGGATCATGTCCAACAGTTATTAGAAGAAAAAAAGAAAAGAGAGCCTGTTAAGACTTCCGATAAAAATGACAGCAACTGACCGTGCAACTATAGATTATAAAAGCGAAGTTTTACGAAAGCTTATTCATCTTTTTTCTCTTTCTATTCCTACCATCTATTATTTTATTACAAGGGAATTAGCACTATCAATACTAATTCCTTTGACTGTTTTTTCACTTCTGATTGATTACGGACGACACTACCATAAAACACTTTCCAATTTTGTTGATAAGATTTTTGGATTCATTATGCGAAAGCAT
>JAJYXU010000185.1 GCA_021801605.1 Bacteroidota bacterium | reverse complement strand
TTTTATCGGGCTCTGTCCATTCCATCAGGAAAAAACTCCTTCGTTCACGGTAAGTGATGATAAACAGATTTATCATTGCTTTGGATGCGGAGCCGGAGGAAATGTTTTTAAATTCTTAATGGAATTTAAAAATATCTCTTTTGTTGAAGCCGTTGAAGAAATTGCAGATCATCTTGGAATCAAAATTGAAGTAGAAAATGCTCAATCTGACGAACAGCAGAATGAACTTGAAGAATTGTTCGAGCTGAATGTTCTTGCTGCCCGTTTTTTTTCAGATAATCTCTTGAAGAGTAATGACGGTGAACAAGCTCGTGAATATTTAAAGCGAAGGAATATCAAACCGCAAACTCAAAAAATTTTTGGAATTGGTTATGCGCCTTATGACTGGAATAATTTTTTATCACATGCAAAAGAAAATAAAGTTGATCTTACAAAAGCAAAAATACTTGGACTAATTGATATCAATGATAAGGGCGAATATTATGATAAATACCGTGGTCGGGTGATCTTTCCTATTTTTTCTCCGAACGGAAGAGTGATTGCATTTGGCGGCAGGGTTTTGGAAAATCAAGAAAACGCTGCTAAGTATCTTAACTCACCGGAATCGCAAATTTATTCGAAGCGGCGTTCCCTTTACGGATTGTTTCACTCGAAAGACGACATTAGAAAGCTTGACCGAGCTATTCTTGTTGAAGGTTACATGGATTTGGTCTCACTATTTCAGGCAGGAGTGAAAAACGTAGTTGCTTCATCCGGGACATCGTTGACCGAAGAACAGGTTCAATTACTTTCACGCTTCACAAAAAATATTATAATTCTTTTTGATGCCGATCCGGCAGGACAAAAAGCATCGCTGCGAAGTATAGAAATTTTACTCAAGCAAGATTTTGAAGTTAAAGTTATAGCGCTTCCCAAAGGCGAAGACCCAGATTCGTTCATAATTAAATTCGGTAAAGAAAAGTTTGATGAAGAAGTTTCCCGGGCAAAAAATTTTTTGGAATATCAGACCGCACAATTCGAAGAGCAAGGATTGTTTGAAGACTCTGCGGATATGACGAAAGCAATCCGTGAACTGGTTAAAACCTTAGCACTGGTTAGCGATGAATTAAAACGCAATCTTTTAATGAAAACGATTGCCAAGAGATTTAATTTGCGCGAGAAGTTAATTGAATCTGAGCTCAACATATTTCTCAATCAGCCAACAGAGAGAAGCAATCCGATTGGTGTACGTCCCGGGCAAAGAATTGCTACCCAACAGTCGGCGGAACAATTAACGCTTTCAACAAAAACCGAAAATGAAAATCCTTACGAAAAAGAGTTAGTTCGTTTACTTTATAGCGGTGATGAGCCGGTTGTATCGCATATTCTTGATAATTTATCATTGGAAAATTTCTCTAATCACTCGCTCAGAAAACTTGCTGAAATTGTACATGCCGGTTTTGATGAACAGAAAATTTCTCCCGCTTACTTGATAGATAAAATTCCGGACGAGAATTTACGAGAGTTCATCTTCGATTTAACGTTATCGGATGAAACAATAAGTAAAAAATGGGATGAACTTTCATTTAACGGCAAAATTGAGAAAGACACTCTCGAACATGCAAAGGAAACAGTTAGGAATTTCCTCCTTTATCAGATTGACCTTCAAATAAAACTTAACAACCAGTTTATAACCGATTCAAGAGACGAGCGCCTTCACCTCGAAATGATGAAACGGAACAAAGAACTTTACGAAGAAAAAAAATCTTTACTTGATTCAAAACCTAGAAATAATATTGATTGAGAATGATTTACAATCCATCACTTTACGAAATTAATACGCGTGTTTGGCTGCGACGGTTCGATCAAGGAGTGCAAAAATCAACTCTTGCAGATGTTCCAAACTCTTATTGGGATGATTTTAGCAAAAAAGGGTTTGACTATATCTGGCTTATGGGAGTCTGGAAAATTTGTGATTCGGTAATCGAGAAATATTGTTTTGAAGAGTACCTTGTAAAAAGTTATAAACGCGCTCTAAAAGATTGGGAACCCAAAGATGTAGTTGGTTCTCCTTTTGCAGTTGCCGAATACAAGATCAATCCAGTTCTTGGACTTAAACGTTCCTTGCTTGAATTAAAATCTCAGCTTAATAAAAAAGGGATGAAATTGATTTTAGATTTTGTTCCCAATCATTTCAGTGCAGAAAGCCCTTTGATAAAAACTCAACCGGAAATCTTTCTTTCAGTTGATCAAGAACAGTATAAAAACGATCCCTATACCTTTTATCAACCATTTCCTGACAAACAAAAGTTTTTTGCACACGGGCGTGATCCTTTTTTTCCGGCTTGGCAGGATACTGTGCAAGTAAATATTTTTGATCAACATGCAAGAGATTTTCTTACCAAAACATTGCTTGAACTGACAAAAGTTTGTGATGGAGTACGATGCGATATGGCAATGTTGGTTTACAATAATGTTTTTCAAAATACGTGGAGCGGTATTCTGGGGAAAAATGGTTTTGAAAAACCCAATACTGAATTTTGGAAAGATGCTATTTCTAAAGTGAAAAATAAACGGGCAGATTTTATTTTTATTGCAGAGGCGTATTGGAATCTGGAATGGGATCTTCAGCAACTGGGATTCGACTACACGTATGATAAAAATTTAACCGATCGTTTAAAATCTACAGCCGCTAATGAAATTAGAGAACATCTTCTTGCTGAACCTGATTATCAAAAAAAATTATTACGGTTCATAGAAAATCATGACGAAGAAAGAGCTATATCGGTTCTTGGAAAAGAAAAATCTAAAGCGGCTGCGGTCATAATAAGTACAATTCAGGGAATGCGTTTTTATTACGATGGACAATTTGAGGGGAAAAAAATAAAACTTCCGGTTCAACTTGGAAGAGAACCGAACGAACAGATAATCGAAGGTCTTCCGGAATTCTATATTAAACTCCTCTCAATTACATCGAGCGAAATTTTTAAAAATGGCAAATGGAAATTACTTGAACCGGTTTGTTCTTGGGAAACAAATTCAACATTTAAAAACATTCTTGCATGGAAATGGAGTTTGCAAACTGAAAAGAGAATTGTCGTTGTAAATTATTCCGATAAAGTTTCTACATGTAGATTGAAATTAGATTTGCGCGGATTTCAAGAAGAATTTATTATTGTAGATTTATTGAATGATCGAACGTACACACGATCAGCAGAAGAAGCATATCATACCGGTCTTTACATCGAACTCAAACCGTATCACTCACATATTTTTTCTTTTTAAACATTTACAATGAGGTTGTCTCATAAGTAATTATTCAAATAAAAAATCTGAGAAAATTTGTTTACCCGTGGAATAGCATTTGTGTTTTTGAAACAATTTGATTCTTAATTTATTCCACGGGGTGGACCCGTGTTTATCAGCGGTCTATTATTTAAAAAATTTTACTTATGAGACAACCTCACAATGAAATTAGAATGTAAATATTAAGCCAATCTTAAATGTCTCGTAAGTTAATGGCTCTTCCGTAGCAAACGGCCAATTCATATTTCCCTTTTTCAAAGAATAGAATGCATACGATAAACCATTCTTCAAAAAGAAATTTACAATAGGAGCAGCAATGGGGGATGAATCGCCAATCTCGTTGATAAAATGATTTAACAAGCCCATTGCCCCTTCTTCAATAAACAAACTTCCCGCGTGTTTCAAAAACATGTATCGCGGAAAGATTACGGCGGTTTCGTAACCAACATCCAGAGATGCGAAAGAATCGAATTCAAATCTTACACCTCCTTCGGAAAGCGTTCCGAATCTGAATGCATCATGAAAACGATTTAAAATATCGGTATCTCTGATTGCGTCATCAATCAGCATGGGTGGTTTTGTAATAAGATAAAATTTTGCTGGATAATCTTTCATGTCAAGCCGTGACCAAACAAATCCACTACCGTGATAAGGTAAAATGGATATTTTGTTAATCCTATAGCCATAACCGCTTCGGTTAGCAAAACCAAATCTCCATAGATCGGAATTCATTTCTCCGATAGTTGTTGAAACAGATTTGAGATCACTTGATAATTTAGAACCAAAAGTAAACTTATCATGAAATTCAATAATATTATCTTCATAGTATGATTCTTGCGTTGCGTAACCTAATTTGATTTCTGCTAAACCGATATCGGCAAATTTGCTTATCAATTTATCGTGCTTAACATTCCCAAATCCATAATTTAGTTCGATGAAAGGTTCTCCGTGAAATTCCCAGCCGAACCATTCATAATTATTCCAGTCGTACCATTTGCCATGGTTCCATCTGCTTTCAGTTGAATCTTTTTTTTCCTGCGCAAAAAAATTAATACTGGTAAAAAGAATTAATAGAGATACGGTAAACAATATTTTTCGGAACATTATAACTCCTTCTTCTTTTTGAAAATATAATTGGAATTAATCTAATTTAATACCGGATTTTTGCTCGAGCACATTTCTAAGACTTTCAATGAGAATATGACCCTGAACCGGTTTAGCAATAAATATATCAACACCTGCATTATAGGCATTGTCTTTATCTTTTTGATAAGCATGAGCAGAAAGAATAACTATTGGTATATTACAATGCTTTGGATCACTGCGAATTTCTTGGGTTAATTGAAGCCCATCTTTAGTTCCCCTAAGAGAGATATCCATAAGTATAACGTCAAAATCTTTCTCCTTAAGTTTTATATAAAAAGATTCGGCGGAATCGCAAATATCTATCTCAAATTTTTTTCTTAAAAAAATTTTAAGAAATTTCTGATTCTCTGTATCATCTTCAACAATCAGCAGTCCCGGCTTCGATTTACTTTCTGTCAAAATGAACCTGCTTTAAGTTTATATTCTTATAATAAAATAAGAATAATTGAGCCCAGATGAAACGGGTAGAATCCGCTTTTCAATATTCACCCCAGCTTTTTACTTCAAGATTTAGCGGGTCTTTATTAGCAATTGCTTCGGCAAGGCGCATAGCAAGCTGGCGGTTTGTTATGAGTGGAATTTTATAGTCAACAGCGGTTCTTCGGACCAAATAATCATTTGTTAATTCATCTTGTTGAAAATTTTTGGGAATGTTGATCACCAGATCAATCTTATTCGATTTTATGAAATCAACCGCATTAGGGCTCTTTCCACTTGAAGGCCATTCGACTTCTTCAACCTCAATCTTGTTTGCTTTCATAAACTTTGCAGTACCGGGAGTTGCATAAAATTTTATTCCAAGTTTTACAAGTTGCCGGGTTGGTTCAAGCAATTCGGATTTAGATTCGATTGTACCGGACGAGATTAAAATAGACCGTATCGGAAAGCGGTAACCCACAGAGGTTAGAGCTTTTAAAAATGCTTCATCAAAATCGCGCCCCAGGCAAGCAACTTCTCCTGTTGACGCCATTTCAACACCGGTTGTTGGATCTGCGCCTTCGAGACGTGTAAAAGAGAACTCCGGAGCTTTAACGCCCACGTAGTCATAAGTAAAAGTATAATATTCCCACCTCTCAACTTTTTTCCCGATAATTACTTTGGAAGCAATCTCGATAAAATTTTTCTTTAGTGTTTTCGAAACAAACGGGAAACTTCTGGATGCACGCAAGTTACATTCAATTACTTTTACACGATTATCTTTTGCAATGTACTGAATATTGAACGGGCCGTTTATTTTAAGCGACCTTGCAATACCTGCCGAGATTTGTTTTATCTGCCTCATTGTCTCAAGATAGGTGCGCTGGGCGGGAAGAACTAATGTGGCATCGCCTGAATGTACTCCGGCATTTTCAACATGTTCTGAAATAGCCGAACAGACAATCTCACCGTTTTGCGCAACGGCATCAAATTCCAGTTCTTTTGCATTAACTAAAAATTTTGAAATTACTACCGGGTGTTCCGGAGAAACATCAACCGCTTTTTGTAGAAAACGGGTAAGTTCAATATCATCTGTGGCAATTGCCATTGCAGCGCCGCTTAAAACATAAGATGGACGAACGAGCACCGGATAACCAACTTTATTTGCAAACTGTAATGCATCATCTATTTTACTAAGCTTACTCCACTCCGGCTGTTCAATACCAAGATCATCCAGCATAGCGGAAAACTTACTGCGATTCTCTGCCTTATCAATTGAATCTGGAGATGTACCAAGAATTTTAATGCCAATGTTATGAAGTTTTAATGCAAGGTTGTTTGGAGTTTGCCCGCCCATAGAAACGATAACACCGCGCGGATTAATAGCGTCATAAATTTCCCAAATTGTTTCTGTCGTTAGTTCTTCAAAAAACAAAGTATCAAACTGATCGTAGTCTGTGCTAACTGTTTCGGGATTACAATTTATCATTACAGTCTTGTAGCCCATCTCACGCAAAGTTTTTCCCGTGATTACGCAACACCAATCAAACTCTACCGAACTTCCAATTCTGTAAGGACCGGAACCGAGAATTATTATACTTTTCTTTAGATTGAATTCGAAATCGTGTGCTGAACAATTGTAAGTAAGATAAACATAATTCGTCTTTGCAGGATATTCTGCTGCGAGAGTATCTATATGCTGAATGAACGGATGAATATTATACTTCTCTCTCAGCAGATAAACATCATGTGCATCTTTCCCAATAACGTTAGCAATTTGACGGTCGGAAAAACCATGTTGCTTTGCTTGAAGCAATAATTCTTTGGAAAGTTTTTTCTTTGAATCAGTCAAATGGTTTTCAATATTAACGATGTTCTGAATTTTATGGAGAAACCATTTATTTATATGTGTTAAAGAATGAACCCAATCAACAGAGTAACCTTGTTTAAGCGCCTGAACTACAGCAAATATTCTTTCTTCTGTTGGATTACGAAGCGCTTCTTCAAGTTCATCGAACTCAACTTTTATTCTGCTTGCCGTCAATCCTTCAACACCTATATCGAGCATTCGCATTGCTTTCTGAATGACTTCTTCAAAATTCCTTCCAATTGCCATCACTTCTCCAACAGACTTCATAGAAGAACCAAGTTGACGTTTAACGAGACGGAATTTTTTTAAATCCCAACGCGGGACTTTTATAACTATATAATCCAATGCGGGTTCGAAAAATGCTTTTGTAGTTTTTGTTATTGAGTTGGGCAGTTCGTGCAAGCCATATCCAAGCGCAAGTTTTGCAGCGACGAATGCAAGAGGGTAGCCGGTTGCTTTCGATGCAAGAGCCGAGCTGCGGGAAAGCCGTGCATTCACTTCGATGACTCGGTAATCTTGAGAGTTCGGATCTAAAGCATATTGAATGTTGCATTCGCCGACAACTCCAAGGTGTCGAATTGTTTTGATTGCAACTTCGCGCAGCATGTGGTATTCGTTGTTTGTAAGAGTTTGGCTGGGTGCAACAACAATACTTTCGCCCGTGTGAATTCCCATCGGGTCAATATTTTCCATGTTGCATACAGTGATGCAATTGTCGTAACAGTCGCGCACTACTTCGTACTCAATTTCTTTCCAACCCTCCAGATATTCTTCTACTAAAATTTGAGATGAATAGGAGAGAGCTTTTGTTGCAAGTTTTCTCACTTCATTTTTATTGCGGCAAACCCCCGAGCCCAACCCGCCGAGTGCGTATGCAATTCTTATGATAATGGGGTATCCAATATTTTTTGCGAATTCAATCGCTTCATCTACAGAAGTTACTGCATTGCTTTTGGGAAATTTTACATCAATCTCTGAGAGCTTATTGCAAAATAATTGACGGTCTTCTGTATTTTCGATAGCAGAGATTTGTGTACCAAGAACTTGAACTTTATATTTTTTTAGAATGCCTTCACGATGAAGCGCGAGTCCGCAGTTGAGTGCTGTCTGCCCGCCAAATCCTAGAATGATTCCATCCGGCTTTTCTTTCGCTATAACTTTTTCAACATAATTTGTGTTGATTGGTAAAAGATAGACCTTATCGGCAAGGTAATCTGACGTTTGAATTGTAGCAATATTCGGATTGATAAGAATAGTATAGATGCCCTCTTCTTTCAAAGCTTTAATTGCTTGAGAACCGGAGTAATCAAATTCTCCTGCTTCGCCAATTTTAAGGGCAGAACTTCCAATGATCAAAACTTTTTTGATTTTATTTTTCACTTCACATCCTTCAAAAATTCATCAAAGATAAAATCCGTATCAACAGGACCCGGCATTGCTTCGGGATGAAACTGGACACTCCTGAACGGAAGTTTTTCATGTATAACGCCTTCATTTGAGTAGTCGTTAAGATTTTCGAACCATGGCTGCCAGCCGCGCGGTAAAGATTTTGTATTCACTGCAAAACTATGATTTTGCGAAGTGACATAACATTTGTTAGACCCAACTTGATTTACCGGCTGGTTCTGGCTGCGGTGACCGTATTTTAGTTTGTATGTCTTTGCGCCTGCTGCAAGAGAAAGAATTTGATGCCCCATGCAGATACCTAATGTGGGAACTTGTTTCTGTATAAGTTTTTTTGCGGAAGCAACGAGCTGATTGTAAACTACAGGATTGCCGGGACCATTAGAAATAAGCACACCGTCATAATCTTCCTTGTCAATATCGTAATCGTATGGAACACGGAGAACAGAAACTTTTTTACTAAGCAGATTAGTAATAATACTTTTTTTGCAGCCGCAATCAATTAATAATATTCTTCTTTTTCCGGTTCCATACTTTTCAACTTTAGGAACGGTTACTTTTGAAATTAGATCTTCAATATCAGGATTGTAGAACTCAACCTCATCTTCTCCTATCTCAATTTTACCAAGCATTGTTCCGTGTTCGCGCAATATTTTTGTAAGCTGGCGGGTATCAATTCCATAAATTCCGGGAACTGCAAAACGTTTTAGCCAGGAGTCGAGACTTTCTATAGAATTCCAATGGCTAAAAGATTCTGACACTTCCGAAACGATCAATGCCTGCACCTGAATACGATCCGACTCAAAATATTTTGGCAGATTTTTATCCCATGAAATAGGTTTATTTGATTCGGATTTTGGGTAATGAGTTTTTTTAGAGATCAATAAATTATCGGCAAAACTTGTTGGTGGAATTCCGTAATTTCCAATAAGCGGATATGTCATTACAAGTATCTGACCTTTATAAGATGGGTCGGTTAACGTTTCCGGGTAGCCTACCATTCCGGTATTAAACACAACTTCACCGGCGATTGATCTATGAGCGCCAAAGAGTTTTCCTTCAAAAATATTTCTGTCTTTTAATATTAATCTTGCAGTCTGTTGAGGTGTTGTTTTTTTGCTCAAACTTTTCAGCTCCTATAAATCTTTTTTGGAATAAAGTGAAGGAAGAGGTTCAAAAATGCTGCACGAAAGTATAAAAATTCTGTGAACACACAAAACCTTTTATTCCAACAAAAGACTTATTTAACTTTTGCCCGCTATTATTTCCATTGAATATTTAATACTGTTACCATAAGTTAAAACCAAAATTTTGGAGATGCTGATTGAATTATTCTACCATAACTCATTTTCAACAAAAACATTCTTTCCCATTGCATTTCATCGCCATAATTTTTCTTTTCTTTACTTCTAATATTATCGTGGATGCACAGGATAAGGGAATGCTTCGCGGCTTTGTCGCTGATTCGCTCACAGCAGAAGCGCTTCCTTATGCAAATATTGTAATCAAAGAATTAAACCGGGGCGCCAATACAGATTCCCGCGGTTTCTTTATTATGGCTTCACTCCCAAATCGAAGATTGACTGTTTTGGTCTCTTATGTCGGTTATAAGTCAAGACAATTTGTTGTTGAGATCGAACCATATGTTGTTACTAACTTGCGGGCTCTTCTTCCTGTAACAAACATTCAAATGAAGACGGTTGAAACAACCGGTGAAAGAGCTGCCAAGGAAAATGCTACCGATCTTAGTTTGCAAAGAATTGCAATCCGAGATCTTGAAAATTTACCCAAAGGGGTTGAGTTGGATATTTTTCGCTCGTTACAAACCATGCCTGGGGTACAAACCGGTGGCGATGTTTCCGCTCGCTTTTATGTGCGCGGCAGTCCGGGTAATGAAAACCTGGTTCAACTTGATAACACTACAATTTATAATCCGTACCATGCATTAGGAATTTTTAGCGCCATTGATCCCGATATGATCAGCTCAATGGAATTTTACAAGGGCGGATTTCCATCTGAATATACTCATCGCTTATCGTCAGTTCTAAAAGTGATTACTAAAGATGGTAATAAAAATTCTTTTGGAGGAAAAGCTTCTATCAGTTTATTAACGGCAAAACTTTTTTTGGAAGGACCTATTCCTTCTGGTTCATTTATTATCAGCGGAAGGAAAAATTATTCCGATGTTATTTTAAAAAAATTTAGAAACAACAATTCAATACCTGCAGATTTTTATGATCTCTTTGCAAAAGCCACTTATTCCAATAATTCTTTTTTACAAGACGCCAAATTTTCCGTTAGCATATTTAATAGCAGTGATAAAATTATAAATAATAACCTGCTTCGCGAAGACTTTAAATGGAATAATAAAACACTCGATTTTAACTATTTCCAGGTTTCAGATTCACCGCTCTTTTATCAGCTAGATCTTTCCTATAGTTCTTTCTATGGTGAAAAAATTCCAAACCTAAGCGGAGCCAAAGGATTGAAAAACAATTTGACCGATTTTACAATGCGGCTGGACTTCAGTTATGTGTATGACAGCAAAGATGAATTAGCCGGCGGGTTTAAGATAACTGAAGTTCATACGGATTTAACATTAGAAAATTTTAGAGGTCAGGTAACTAATACAAATACACACGGTGTTAATGTAAGCGCTTATGTTAAATACAAAATTTTGAGAAGCTCAATATTCGGAGCCGATATTGGTGGAAGAGCTCACGCAACACGTTTTGCCGGCGGCGGATCTTCGGTTTTTCTTGAACCGAGAACCAGTTTTACATTCAGATTTATACCCGAAGTAGCTCTTAAAGGTTCTTGGGGAATTTATATGCAAGATTTAGTAACCATCTCAGACGAAAATGAAGTGGTGTCCATTTTCGATCCATGGATAATTACGCCACTCTACTTAAGACCTTCAAGCGCAATTCATTATATAACGGGATTGGAAATTACGCCATCGTACAACCTCTCTTTTAATCTGGAGGGCTACTATAAAATTATGCACAATCTCGCAATCGTTAACGATCAAAAATATTTTGAAACAGATCCCGACCTCATTGCCGGATCAGGTAAGGCATACGGAGTTGAGTTTGAGACAAAATTTCAATTGGATCCATTCAAATTTACCGGTTCATATTCATGGATGCGTGCTTTCAAAGATGTTAGGGGAGTGGTTTATTCACCACGTTACGATTCTCGTCATAATGTAAACTTATCTTTGGAAGCTGATTTTGGTAATGGCTGGGCTGCCAGTGCTGTGTGGACTTACACTTCCGGTCTTCCGTTTACTCAGATAGCCGGTTATTATGACCGCCTCACGATTGATCAAATATCTGATAATAAATTTTTACTTGATGCGTATAGCCCGTTTGTTCTGCTGGGTGATATCAACACAGGCCAACTGCCGGATTATCACCGTCTTGATCTAAGTTTCTCAAAGAAAATTCAGATCAATCGTTTGAAGATGTATATTGATATCAGTGTGCTGAATGTTTACAACAGAAATAATTTATTCTATTTCAGAAGAGATACAGGAGAAAGAGTTAACATGCTTCCTTTTTTGCCGTCAGTCAATTTCAAGGTGGAGTTATGAGAAAAGTAATTTCCTTTCTGTTTGTAGCACTAAATATAATCGTAATCATTTCTTGTGATGATCAGGTCAATCCCAAAACCGACTTCAGAGAAGTTTACGCGTTGAACTGTGTTATTAGAGGTGATACTTCATTTCAGGTGGCTACAATATCTAAATCTTATAATGTGGATGGTTTCGATCCATTGACAAATTCGAATGATCCATTTATAAAAGGCGCAAAGATAAAATTAACATTTGAGAGCACGGGAGAAACTTTTTTATTCCGGGATACAACTCTTGTCCGACCGGCAGATTCCAGATATACTACACAAATGAGTTATTATTACATTAATAATTTTAAGCCAGCGTATGAAAGCCCCATCAGTATCGAAGCAGTTTTACCTAATGGAAAAGCGTTGACTGCAAAATCAAACACTCTTTTTATCTCACGTTATGCTATAGAGGATAAATCTTATAGTATTCCTCTTGCTACTTTTGGAAAGTATATAAATTTCTCATGGACCGCGGTAACTCAATCTACAAAAGATGCTCAAATTTACTATGTGCCTGAACTTGTAATTGCTTACTCTAAAATTCAGAATGGAGTTCAAGTTGAACTTCAAAAGAAGGTTCCTCTAAACTATATTTCCGGAGAGAATGGAGATTATCCTATATATCCATCAATTCAAAGTAATGTTACGAGTGCGATTTTCGACACTATGACTATACGAAGGTCTTTAGAAGAAATTTCTGCCAGCGACCCGAACAAACAAAATTATATCATTCATAAAGCAATATTCCGGTTAATTATTACCGATAAAAATTTAGCAGTTTATTATGCGGCGCAAAAAACATTTCTTGATGAATTTTCTGTAAGAGTAACTCAACCGGAGTTTACCAATATTAACGGAGGATTAGGAATTTTCGGAACGCTAAACTCAACGCAAATAGATGTACCCATAAAACCAGATTATATCAAAATATTTGGATATAGATCTTTCTGATTATTCTCTATTACTCTCTTAAAGCGTGATAAAGAACAAATTGAATTATTTTATAAAACTATATGTCATAATAGCAAAGATTCGGTACTAAGAGGTTTTACGGCTGGTAATTTCTTGGTACAATTGGAAGCAAAGGGAGCGTTTGATCGCTCCCTTTATTATGTGCGTCAGGCAAGTTCGAGTCTCTACAAATAAATAAAATTAATTTGCACTAAGTAAGTGAGGTGTAATTTTACTAACTAAATGTTGTTTTGGAACTGCACCGATAACCGCATCTACCATTTTGCCATTCTTAAAAATACCAAGTGTTGGAATACTCATAATTCCGTATTGACCTGCAACGTTGAAATTTTCATCTGTGTTTAATTTAACCACTTTCAGTTTGCCAACCATTTCATTCGCAATTTCTTCAACTACCGGCGCAACCATTCTGCACGGTCCGCACCAGGGCGCCCAAAAATCTACCAATACCGGCGTATCAGATTTTAATACTTCCTGTGAAAAATTGGCATCTGTTCCTTCTATTAAGTTCTGCATTTTATTCTCCTTGTAAAATAATTATGTAGTGATATGATGCCGGTAAATGAGAAAGGATTCGGAGATGCAGAACAAGAGTAAGATCATGAGCAAGAGCACGAATAAAGCCTTATTCTCTTGCTCTCCCGAAGGGACGGCTTCTGCATCATTCTTAGTCTTACTCGCTGTTAAGTATTTCAATCACTTCGTTGTGAATCTTTCCGCCTGTAGCAATAATACTGTTTCCTTTCAGCGCATCGTTACCATGATAATCCGTTATTGTACCGCCCGCACCGCGGATAATTGGAATAAGCGCTGTTAAATCCCAAGGACTCATAATCGGGTCAATCATAATATCGGCGTAACCTGTTGCAACAAGATAGTAACCGTAGCAATCGCCCCATTGCCTGTAGAGTTTTACCTTGTGAGCAAGTTCATCAAATCTTTTAATGTTCTGATATTTCTCGATGTTCAACTGATCTGTCGTTAGAAGTACTGCCTCGGAAAAACTATTGCACTCTCTAACACGCACTAGTTTTCCATTTAATTCTGTTGTGAGATTATCACCAATTAAAAACTCATTGAGTATGGGCTGATTGATAACGCCGAGAATCGGCTCACCGTTTTTTAGTAATGCAATCAGCGTTCCGAATGTAACCGTCCCGCAGATAAAACTTTTTGTGCCGTCAATCGGATCGAGAACCCATTTGTATCCCGCGTTCGGATTGTACTCGCCGAATTCTTCGCCGAGTATTCCATGGTTAGGAAATTTTTTCATAATCATCTCGCGCATGAACTCTTCGGCTTTTTTATCAGCAATAGTTACGGGAGATAAATCAGGTTTGTTCTCAACTGAAATTCCGGTGCGCCAGTAATGTTTAATGATCTTGCCGCTTTCATCAGCCAGCCATTTGCAAAAATGTCTAAACTCATTCAACTCATGCATATCATCACCATAGTTTGTTAGAGTGTCGGATTCAAATATATTCGTTTAACAATTCGTTCACAAAAGTTATATTTTTAGTAGAGCAGATTTTTAATCTGCACACCAACTTTATGAATATTACAAAAGCAGATAGCGAAAGTATCCAACGAGCGGCGGAGATTATAAAACGAGGGGGGCTCGTTGCATTTCCCACCGAAACGGTTTATGGATTAGGTGCTGATGGTCTCAACCCTATTGCTGTTGCAAAAATATTTGAAGCGAAGAAACGTCCTGCATTCAATCCATTGATACTTCACATCGCCGATAAAAGCTGGCTGAAAAGGTTTTCCGGTATTGAGAATGAAAAAGTCGAACGGCTGATAAACAAATTCTGGCCGGGACCTTTAACACTGGTTCTGCCAAAGACAGAAATTGTACCGGATATTGTAACATCCGGCAATACGACTGTAGCGGTTCGTATGCCGGATCATCCTGTTGCACTGCAGCTTATCGAAGCAAGCGAAACACCGATCGCTGCACCGAGTGCAAACAAGTTCGGTCATTTAAGTCCAACGGAAGCATCGCACGTTGCAAAATATCTTGGTGATAAAGTTGATATGATTCTCGACGGCGGGAAATGTTCTGTGGGTGTGGAGTCAACAATAATTCAACTGCATGAAAATGAAATTTATCTGCTGCGTCCCGGTGGTTTATCAAAAGAAGAGATTGAAAAAGAGATTGGTGGAATAAAGACAGGCATTATTGATCAAGATAAACCTAACTCTCCGGGACAACTTCCGTTTCATTACTCACCTCAAACCCCTTTAAAGTTTTTTCATAAAAAATTTCTTGATGAAAATAAAAAAATTGGAATGCTCTTCTTTAAAGAGAACAAAATAAATTTTCCGTTTGTAGAGACAAAATTCCTTTCACCAAGCGGCGATCTTCGCGAAGCGGCAGCAAATTTATTTTCTCAATTGCATGAACTTGAAAAAGAAAATCTTGATCTGATTCTCGTTGAGACGATTGAAGAGAAAGGTCTTGGAAGAGCAATAATGGATAGGTTAAGAAAAGCATCGAACAAATTTCTATAATAGCACACGGATAGCATAGCGCGGTGAACCACAATGGAAAATGGTTCATGGTTGATTTATGATGGAAAATGGAAGAAACGACTGAAGTATTTTGACATAACAAATCCCTATGGGACAAAAATATTATTCACAATACTATAGACCCTGATTCTGGATATTGAAGAATTTATTGATAGACATAATGATATTTATTTCCAGTATCCAGTATCAAGTATCCAGAATCAAGTTTAGATTTTCTTTTATTTGACGGGGGAGAATTTCTATATTTACACACAAAATTAATCATATTAGAAATGTCCAAACTTTCCGACATAGACCTATCATCAATTAAACTTCATGGAACAGAAGATCAATCTTTGGCTCAATCAAAATTGTTCCTTCATACATTTAACTCTATAAGTGAATGCATTTCTATAACTGATATGAACGATATAATTATTTATGTAAATAAATCGTTCGCATTAACGTACGGGTATGATGTAAATGAACTCATCGGCAAGCATGTGTCCATATTAAGATCGGGGAAAAATGATCTGGAGGTATTGAAAGAGATTCTTCCCAAGACAATACAAGAAGGTTGGCGCGGTCGGATTTGGAATAAAAGGAAGACCGGCGAGGAATTTTTTATTGAATTGTATACTACAATAGTGCGTGATGAAAAAGAAAAACCGTTAGCACTTGTTGGCGTTGCCCGTGATTTAACCAAACAGCTTGAAGCAGAAGAAAGGTTAGCCGAAGCTCAAAACAAGTACAAAGATTTATTCCATCAAATTAAAGCGGCAATTTATGAAACCACTCCCGACGGTAAATTAATTGATCTGAATCCGGCTGGAATGGAACTTTTAGGTATAGGGTCACGTGATCAGTTTGCAAAGATTGACATTGCACGCGATTTCTATATTAATATAGAAGACAGAGCAACTATTCATAAAGAAGTAGAGAAAAACGGGTACGTAAAAGATTATGAATTGAATTTGAAAACCCTGAATGATGAAATCATTACAGTACGAGAGACATCTACTGCCATAAAAGATAAATCGGGGAAAATTATTGCATACCGCGGAATATTAAGAGACATTACGGAAACGAAAAGAAACGAAGATAAGCTTAAACAATTAGTAGAGAGATTAGAATACGTTAACAATCAGCTTCATCAATCCGAAGAAGAGCTAAAAAGCACAAATGCCACAAAAGATAAATTCTTTTCAATAATTGCACATGATCTAAGAAGCCCTTTCAGTTCGTTATTGAGTTTTTCTGAATTTCTGGTTGAAGATATTGAAACTTTGGAAAAAGCAGAAACAAAACTCTTCGCCGAAAAAATTCATGAAGCGGCTCAAAATGTTTTTGCACTTCTCGAAAATTTACTTCAGTGGTCAAGAATTCAATCCGGCAAAATTCCGTATAACCCCGCCAGCTTCAATATGACCTTCAAGATAAATCAAGTTATTAAACTTCTTTCTAATAATGCGGAAAATAAAAAAATAAAGATTCTTAATGAATGTTTGAATGATGCGGTTGTATTTGCCGATGAAGACATGCTCTCATCTGTAATTCAAAATCTATTATCTAACGCCATCAAATTTACAAATGGCGGCGGTGTAATTGTTTTTCGCTCCAACGTTTTAAAAGATGAAATAAAAATCTCTATTACAGATAACGGCGTTGGTATGAAAGAAGAAGATATAAAGAAACTATTCCGGTTAGATACCCATCTGACCACGTATGGAACTAATGATGAGAAGGGAAGCGGATTAGGATTACTTCTTTGCCAGGAGATGATTGAAAGAAACCGCGGCAAAATCAGTGTAGTCAGCAAGCTTGGTGAGGGAACTACGTTTACTTTTACTCTCCCCAAGAGTTGATCCCCTCATATATCCAATGCTGTCAACTTAAGATTTTATAGAACACGGATGACGCAGATTTTACAGATTATAGCGGATTAAATCTGTAAAAATCAGTTTACCCCGTGGAATAGCATTTGTGTTTTTGGAAAAATTTGGTTCTTAATTTATTCCACGGGGTGGATCCGCGTAATCAGCGTTCTATTTATTATTTTGTCATTGTACGCCATCCAATTTTTCAGAGGTCTCTATTGGTTAATTGTTCTTTCAATACTTCTTAATGCTTCGTCAATTTTAGAGACATCTTTTCCGCCGCCGCTTCCTCCAACCACTTGAGCGACTTGTTTAACAATATTTCCGGCAAGAATTTTTCATACAATTTAGCGAATCTTTATTAAAGACTTTGCATCTTATTTATAAAAAAAATCAATCTTACATCAACAGCAAAAGAAAGGAAATGTCATATGTATATTAAACAAATCCGTTCCACTGACGGTACCGGCACGTTGTCGTATATCATTGCGCATGAAGAAACAAGAAATGCTGTAGTGGTAGATCCAAATATTGAAGACCTTCAGCAGATCTCGTATCTTGCCGACGAACTCGGTATTCACATCACGCATGTGATAGATACTCACACCCACGCAGATCACATCTCGGCTGCTGGGGAGTTAAAGAAGAATTTCGGCGCAAAGCTTATCATGCACGAGAATACTAAGAACAAATGGAAGATTGTTGACCAGGGTGACAAGTTCGGTATTGGTGATATTTTACGCGCCAATGCAAAGTTTGAAGTTGATCACTATGTAAAAGACCGTGATGTTGTTGAAATCGGTCCACTCAAGTTTACAATCCTTTTCACCCCAGGTCATACCGATAACCACATTAGTGTTTTGATTGAAGGTAATCTTTTTACCGGTGACCTCATATTGATTGGACAAGCGGGTCGTAGCGATCTGCCGGGAGGTAACCCGGGAGAACAGTATGATAGTCTCATTAACAAAATCCTTCCCTTGCCCGACCATATCAAAATATGGCCCGGACACGATTATGAGGAGAATACGTTTTCATATCTCAGCGAAGAAAAGCTTACTAACCCGTTCTTGGAGCTGCGCACAAAGAAAGAGTATGTGGAATTTGTAGCCGAGTTCTTTCCACCAATCTCGGAAGTAGCGGAGAGCGGTAAGATGACTCTCCAATGTGGTTCGAAACGTATTGTGTCGAAGCGGAATGAGCCATTCGAAAATATAAGTGCAACGGATTTAGCAAATATGATGGAGGAGAATTCCAATCTCTATCTCCTTGATGTGCGTCAGCCATTCGAGTTGATAGCATTCGGAGCCGTTCCGGGTGTAATAAACATTCCCACATATGAAATTATGCAACGCATACATGAACTTCCAACGGACAGGTCTCAACCCATAGCAGTGATTTGCCAGAGTGGTAATCGTTCGTATGAAGTGGCTCATTATCTTACACGGCAGGGATACACAGAAGTATATAATATTGAGGGTGGGACCTCAGCCTGGTTTTTTAACAACAACTATTCCAACAGAAAACAATCGGGGAACATGCGGTAATGGAACTTGTGCTACTCGGACTTATATCCTTTTTTACATCTGTTGTTTCTGGCATGTTAGGATTAGGCGGAGCGGTGCTTCTTATTCCGTCTTATCTTTATATACCATCACTCTTCGGTGTCAACCCACTTGATGTGAAAAACATTTCTGGTATGACGAGTCTGCAAGTGTTCAGTGCATCCATGGTGGGTGCACTTGTACATAGGCAGAAAGGTGTTGTTAACACGCAGTTAGTTCTTGTTATAGGTATTCCTATGGCGATTGCTTCGCTGAGCGGGGCTTTAGCATCTGGAGCCGTCGATCCTAATTTCATCATTACAATCTTTGCGCTGATGGCGGTCTTAGGGGCTGTACTAGTGGTAATGAAAAGGGAGAATCTTGAAATAGAAAATAATGAGCTTAAGTTTAGCAAAGCTGGAGCCATTGGGATTGCAACTGTAGTAGGATTCTTTGGTGGGATAGTAGGAGCTCCCGGTGCTTTCCTGATCTCTCCATTAATGATAACTGTTTTGAATATCCCTACACGTGTAACGATTGGATCCACACTCGGCATTGTTCTCCTCTCAGCATTTTCAGCAAGTGTGGGGAAAATTGTTGTAGGACAGGTCTCGGTATTACCAACTACAATTGCAGTGCTTAGTTCCTTGCCAGGGGTATACCTTGGAAGTAAATTCAGTCACAGAATACAAACAAGAACGTTGCGCTGGGCATTGGCTCTGCTAATCTCCATCGTTGGCATTCAAATGTTATATAAAATCGTTCAATAACTAATAGAAAATATTAAAGGAGATAAAAATATGAAAACCTTAATTCTGTTCTCATTCCTGTTTACCTTGAACTTATTTGCTCAAACAAAAATCACACTCTTGCAATTCAACGATCTACATGCCCATCTTACACCGCATAAAACTTTGGTAAGAGTCGGAGATCCATGCCTAACTGATCCCAATGGTCGTGCCATTATCGGCGAACGCGGTGGACTAGCAAGACTTAAAACGCTGGTCAATCGGTTCAAGAGTCAAAACCCAAACACCATTCTTATGAATATTGGAGATACATATCATGGAGGTGTTGAGGCATCATATACAACAGGCAATGCAATTGTTGACCCTGTAAATCAGTTGGGGATTGATGTGGGGGTGCCGGGAAACTGGGACTTTGCGTACGGTCCAGCAGTATTTCGGAAACGCTATCTGCCATCTGCTCTAATCCCGACAATGTTTCAAAAAATGCTGCCGTCGTATCCTATCAAGACACCGACCTTTACGAACATTGCTGCGAATCTCACATTCAAAAATGTAGGACCTTTGGACCCGACTATCGAAGGCAACCATGTCCTTCCCCCAACAATGATGATTGAGAAAAATGGGGTGAAGATTGGTTTCATCGGTATTACCTCGGATATTGTGCCTCAGATGGATAAACGGCTAACGATGGGTTTTAACTTTGTACAAGGTGAAGAGAATTACAAAAATCTGATTAACAAATATGCTTCTGAATTGCGAAAACAAGGCGCTCATATTGTTATGGTGATGAGTGAACTCGGAATTCAAAAGGCATATCGGCTTGCACAGATCATTAATCCTGGAGTTGATGTTATTTTTTCAGCCCATACCCACGAACTCACTTATAAACCGTTAACTTCCGCCAGCGGTACATGGGTGGTCGAGTCGGGTCATGATGCATATCTTGGGAAGATGGACTTGACGGTTGTGAACGGTAAGGTTGTGAAGAAGAAATGGGAAGTACATACGATTACACCGGACATCCCGGAAGATCTAGAAATGCTGGCTCTTGTAAAGAATGAACGAGAATCTTTCCTACGTACCGACCCAAACATGAACAATCCCCTGGGTCCAAAAATACAAGAACTCCATCAACCGATCAGCACCGTTGTAGGATATACAACAGGTTTATTGACCAGAATGAACTCGCTTGAAAATTCCTTTAACAATGCGTTTACTGATCTTCTCCGAAAAAAAACTGGTGCACAATTGGCAATATCTTCTGGATTCAGGTACGATAGCCCTGTTGCTCAGCATGGCTTTCTTTACGAAGATGAATCTGTAGCCAGCGGCGAGATTACACTTGAAGATCTCTACCGCTTTTTTCCAGGGTTTGCAACCATCGCTACGGCGGAGATTCGTGGTGATTCTCTCAAAATGATCGTTGAAGAGCGCCTGACAAAAACTTATTCTCAGAACGCGTTTCTGCAGGAGGGCGGCTGGGTCGGCGGCTTTTCGGGTATTGATATAACACTAAATTTAAATAAGCCCGATGGCGCTCGCGTTATTGGGATAAAATATTCAGGAACGGATAAGGATCTAAAAGCAGATGATGTACTGTCGGTAGCTAGCTGCAAAGCTCCGGGGGAAGAAGCATCGAATATGTTGTGCCGCCACAGCGGTTTCACTAATAAAGCTGAACTCATCAATTCTTCAACAGGCAAAGCATGGACGCCAATCGACATGCTCGTGGATTACATGAAGACAGATAACTTACAGGTTGGAAAACGCCACAGTTTTGTTGATGTTAGTAGGAATGCTATCTGGCCGCAGTATATGTTCGTACAGCCATTACCGAATGATTTATCGTGCATTGGGTCTAAAAATTAAGAAGAAGATTTGAGCGAAGGTATCTTTTAAGGATGTCGCAGCAAATTAATTGGAACGTTGCAGTTGAGGACTTGAACAGGGACTCCAATGTGCTTTGATATCTTTATGGCTCTGTTTATCAGTGTGTTCTTACCATTGCTTTGGAATGTGTGTTTTTTTTAGTCAAAAGAATTCCTCGACGCTTGCCCGAAGTACTCTTTGGAGCGTCGAGGTTAAAAAATTACAACATTATCCCAGTGATTGTTAAGTTACGTACTAAAAAAACCTTTCCACGGTATTCAACGCTTCATCAATCTTTGAAACATCTTTTCCGCCGGCAGTTGCAAGATGAGGTTTGCCGCCGCCGCTTCCGCCGACAACTTGAGCAACTTGTTTAACAATATTTCCGGCAAGAATTTTTTTATCTTTGATTAAGTCATCACTAACAACTGCTACGATTCCAACTTTACCTTCGATTTCAGAGATCAAAACGCCAACACCGCTCTTCATCTTCTCTCGCAGTTCATCACCCATGGATTTTAACTCATCCATATTTGAGGCAGAAACTTTTCCCTTAAAAACTTTTACACCGTTAACATCGGAAGGAGATGTAAGAATTGTATCGAGTCCACCGAGTTTCTCTTTTAGTTTTAATTCAGCAAGTTGTTTTTCAATTTTTTTCTTCTCCTCCACCAATTCATCAATTCTGCGTTCTGCATTCTGCATTCTGCTCTCTTGCTCTTTAATAAACTTCTCAACTCCCGCTCCGGTAACCGCTTCAATCCTTCGCACACCGCTTGCAATAGATGACTCGCTTACAATCTTGAACAATCCAATCTGCGAACTGTTATTAACATGAGTTCCTCCGCAAAATTCCATTGTAAAATCGCCGAACTGAACTACGTTGACTTTGTCTCCGTATTTATCACCGAAAAACATAAGCGCGCCCATTTTCTTTGCCTCTTCAAATGGTGTATCGCAGTGATGAATCAATGGCAAATTCTCGCGCAGTTTTTCATTGATGAACGATTCAATTGCTTCAATTTCTGCATTGCTGACTTTTTCAAAATGTGTGAAATCGAAACGGAGATGATCCGGATTAACAAGTGAGCCCGCTTGCTGAACATGTTTGCCGAGAATTTCTCTCAGAGCTCTGTGTAGAAAATGAGTTGCAGAATGATTGCGCATTATGTCCCATCTTCTATTCGAATCCACTTCAGCAATAATTTTCATTCCGGTAGTGAGGACGGTATTGTTTTCGTTTTCAACTACATGAACAATTTGGTTATTCACTTTTATTAGATTGACAACGCGTAAATGTGTGTCGTTTACAATTAAATTTCCTTTGTCGCCTACCTGTCCGCCGGATTCAACGTAAAACGGCGTGCGGTCAAGTACAACAAGAGATTTGCCGTTATCATTTTTATAACCGATAATTTTCGCCTCGCATTTTAATTCATCATAACCGCGGAATTCTGTTTGTGCCGTTGACAACATATTAAAATCATCGAGCTTGTCAATAGTTACGCTAACCGATCCCATTTTGTCTTTAGTTGATTTACGTGCGCGTTCTTTTTGTTCCTCCATAAGTTCATTAAAACGAAATTCACCAATTGCAAATCCTTGTTCGCGCGCCATAACTGCTGTTAGATCAACCGGGAATCCGTAAGTATCATAAAGTTTGAATACATCATTGCCGGAAATAATTTTTTCATTCTTAGCATTCATTTTTTTTACAAGAAAATCGAACAACTCTATTCCACGGTCAAGCGTTGCATTAAAACTTTCTTCTTCTGCTTTAATAATTTTTTCGATGTTAGATTTATTAGATGAAATTTCGGGAAAGACGTGACTGAAATTATCAACAACAACATGAACAAGTTTATAAAGAAACGGATCTTTCAAATTTATTTTTCTTCCGTAACGTGCAGCGCGGCGCAGCAAACGGCGCAAAACGTAACCGCGTCCTTCGTTACCCGGTGTGGCGCCGTCTCCGATTGCAAATGTTAGTGTGCGTATGTGATCTGCAATTACGCGCATTGAAATATTGCTTTGTCCGGCAGAAGAATTATCGTCTGCTGGTAAAATTTCATTGTACTTAACATCGGAAAGCTTAGCTACCTCATTGATAAGCGGTGTAAAAACGTCAGTATCATAATTCGATTTTTTATTTTGAAGTATTGCGCACACACGTTCAAATCCCATTCCGGTATCAACATGTTTAGCCGGAAGTTCATGTAGAGTTCCATTTGCATCCCGGTTATATTGAATGAAAACCAAATTCCAAATTTCTATGCAGAGTGAGGAACCGGCATTAACCAAATGAGCAGCGCTTAAATCATCGCTCAAGTTAATGTGAATCTCGGAACATGGGCCGCACGGACCGGTATCACCCATCTCCCAAAAATTATCTTTCTCATCAAATTTTAAAATGTGTGCCGGGTTAATATCAGTTTCGCTCTTCCAATAATTTAGAGCTTCATCATCGGTTCTATAAACAGTTGCCCACAATCTTTCTTTGGGTAATTTCCAAACCTCTGTTAGAAGTTCCCAAGCCCAATGGATTGCTTCTTTCTTATAATAATCTCCAAACGACCAGTTGCCGAGCATTTCAAAAAATGTATGGTGATAAGTATCATGCCCAACTTCTTCAAGATCGTTATGTTTGCCTGAAACACGAATACATTTTTGTGTATCGGCTGCGCGTTTATATTCGCGCAAGCCGGTTCCAAGAAATACATCTTTGAATTGATTCATGCCTGCGTTGGTGAAAAGAAGAGTGGGGTCGTCGTACGGAACAACCGGAGCGCTCTGTACAATTCTGTGTTCTTTGCTTTTGAAAAAATCTAAAAACTGCTGCCGTATTTCATTTGAAGTCATAATTCTTTCTTTTTGTTTTTCTTGGAGCGAAATATAATAAAATAGCTGAAAGCTATCAGCATTCAACAATCAACTGTCGGCTTTTAATAATGTTTATTGATAGTTTGCTTTTGTTTTGATTGAACAATGCCCGTCAACCGATAATGGATTGTTTCTAATCAATTGCAATTTTGACTCAGTAGTGATACTTTTGATTAGGTCATTCCACACTATATGAGTATTGGTTGAGCAAGTTTAAAGAGTTGTCGGACATAGAATTGATGCATGAGATTGCGCGGTTTGAATCGCGCGCGCTTGAAGAATTATACGACCGATATTCGCCGCTGTTATATACAATCATTAAAAAAATTTCACCTGACCAGGTTTTGGCAGAACAAATTCTTGTAGAAGTATTTGTTATAATCTGGCGAAAGATTCAAAAATTCGATTTCAAAACGGGCAATGTTTTTAGCTGGCTTATCACTTTGGCGCGCAACAAAGCTGTTGATACTTTGAGAAGAGACCGTTCGGCAAATTCCTCTTTACAACTTTATGAAGACAATTATGAAGACAACTATATTCTTCCAACATTTGCCAAAGAGATGGATAGTTTAGATTTTCATACAGCGTTTACAATCAAACCAAAAATTGAAAAATCTTTGGCTAAACTTACCGACACTCAAAAGTATGTTTTACACTTAGCATATTATGAAGGATACACGATTGATGAGATTGCAGATAAACTCAACGTTCCGGTTGAAACGGTACGCGGAAAAGTTATGACGGCACTGCATAGTTTAAGAGATTATCTGGTGAGGGAATAACCGCAATGGCTGATCAAATAATAGATGAGATGATTGCTGCATTTGCCGTCGGGTGTATGGATAATGAAAACTATACTCATTTTAAAGATTACCTGGCGCAAGGTGGATCTCTGCCGAAAGGAGAATTAGGCGAGCTGCAAAATATTGTCTCTATGATTCCAATTATTCTTGATTTGGAAAATCCCGATTCTTCAATCAAAGATATGGTTGCAAAAAAATTAATCGGGATGAAGGAAGAGATCAAGACTAAGATTATAGAAGAAAAGAAGAAAACGTCGGCTACATTTATTAAATCAAGCAGCACACCAAAAACCGATGCAGAGACGGTTGTTAAACCAAAGCAAAACAGATTAACATTCTTGAATAAAAAACTCCCTGCTCCTACATTCCAATCTTCAACGGAGAATGCGCCTGCAACTTTTGCTTCCGAAGGACTTCCGAAGATATCTACAAAAGAAGAGTTCAAAACAGATTTATTCAAAAAAAAAGTTTCTGCAGAAGCACCAAACAGGTTAACTTCAATACCACCTCCTCCGCCGCAGCTAACTTCTGAAAAAACTGCAACCGAAAAAAAATTCCAGCCGGAGAAAGTTTCTTCCGGCGCTGCAGGATGGATTGCGATTCTTTTAACGCTGATTCTTTTTTCCGGTCTCGGTTATTTTTCTTATAGTTGGATAGATTCTCTGCAAAAAGAAATCAGCAATTTAAAAAATGATGTTACTGCATTGAAGAGCGACCTTGGTAAAGTAAATGATTTTATAGCAAGTTATTCCTTTTTAATAGAATTTTTCAATTACAAAGATATTACTGTTGTAAATCTTGCAAGTCCGGATCCAAATGAAAAATTCTCCGCGCGTGTTTTGCTTTCCTTTAATGAAAAAGAAGGATTGATACAATTTAAAAATGTTCAGCCGCTTCCTTCCAACCAGGCTTATCAAGTTTGGGTTGTAAGTAAAAAGCAAAGCTATTCGATAGGCGCCTATCAACCAAAAGGCGGTGAATATTTGAAGATCACTTCTTTTCCACTTTTACCAAAAGAACAGATTGAAGCAATACGCGTTACAATTGAATCAAAAGCAGGATCGTCATCCGCTTCCGAAAAGGATTATTTGGTTGGAACATTGACCGGACAAGTTGTTCGCGGAAGAGTTCGCTGAAAACTATTTCTTTCTATTTATAAATACACCTATCCCCAAAACTATTAGAATTACCGGACAGAAAGCTTCGACAAGATTTCCAATTTTATTAGCAGTCTCAAACAAACCAAGATTTTTAAAAGTTGTAACAGTTAAGTAACTCAAGAAAATCAATATCAAAGATGAAATGAAAAAAACCTTTTCCTTCATATTCTCTATGAACAAGAGCATGAGTACGGTTCCGCCTACAAATAGAATTGAAGCAAAAATAATTCCGCGTGTATCAAGAATCTCGAAATATGATTTAACTATAAGAACAACACTAACGCAAAATAAAATTGTAGCCCAAACTAATTTATCTCTCCGCCCATTCTCCAAAGAGATGTAAACTGTGGGTATTGCGTAAAAAATAATAGCGCCACCGATTATCTGTTCGTCTGGCATAGAGATAACATTTAGATATTTCAGAAGTGAAAAGAAACCCGCAAGAAAAAAACTTATTCCAAGAACAATTTTGCTGTTATTCAAATTTCTGTTCCGTTTCGTAGAAAGTAAATAAAGTGAAATAAATATAAACGATAGAAAAGATTCCAAGAGTTAAAAGCGTGGCGAGAATAAAAATTATTCGTAAAGCGGAAGAATCAATATTTAAATATTTACCCAACCCGCCGCAAACACCCAAAATTTTTCGATCGGTCCGAGAGCGTGAATAACTTTCCGGATTCTGAAAGCTGGGTTCATCAAATACGGCAACATTCTTTCTTAATAAAGTGATGCCAAAGACCATTGAAACGAACGGAAAAACAAACTCATTCGGAAGTATAAAAATTCTTTCACCGCTCCTAAATCCTATATAAACAAGAGCGAAGTGTATTCCGGCAAGAATTAATAAACCGCTTAGAACAGTTTTGAAGTTTTCTTTTCGCTGTGAATTAATTTCAGTGTTTGTTAACTGTTTTGAATTTTGTTCAACAGGCAAAAGTAAAGCTGTAATTATATATACAATCGCGCCCCATCCGCCAAGAAGAACAGTTAGCAACGCAACGATACGAACTGTTGCCGCATCCATTTTCAAATATTCTGCAATTCCGGAACAGACGCCGGCAATCACAACATTGCTTTTTGAGCGTTGCAGTTTTTTTAAAGGAATAGGCGATGGTTCATTCGCCAGCTGATCAAAAAAGTTTTGTTCGTTGGAATTTTTTTCTTCTTCTTCAGGCATCTGAATTTATTTTTCTTTCATTCTTTCGAATAATCGGAAGAAATTTTATTGTTGATTCCGGCAAAGGAATTATTAACTAAAGTTCCAGGAACATTAATTTTTCGCCGATCTTTTCTCTATTGATAGAGATCTTATTTCGAATATATAAATTAATGTTTAGTAGCACAATAAATTGCACGGTCATGAGTCTTCTCTAAAAAGGTAATTTCATTATGAAAAAGTTTTGAATTCGGTTTATTTTCACAATTCAAAATAACAGAATAGACCTTTTTAGATACGCCTCATTCATGATTTACAAAATTTGTAACCCCATACTGGAAGCAACCAATTCTGCGGTAATTTCTGCGCTTCTATTGCGTGTATCAAGAATGGGATTGACCTCGGCAACTTCAAGAGACGACATACATCCGCATTCTGCAATTGTTTCCATGAGTAAATGCGCTTCGCGGTAACTCAATCCGCCGCTAACAGGAGTTCCAACACCCGGCGCTTCGGATGGGTCAATACTGTCAACATCAAAACTGACATGTATATGCTGTACGCGCGATTTATAGTCTTTTAATATTTTATTTATAATAAAATTTATTCCTTTGCGGTCAATCTCCGTCATTGTATAGACTTTGAGACCAAGCCGCTTGATAGTTTCTCTTTCTTCATTATCCAAACTTCTGATCCCGATAAATGTAATATTCTCTGGTTTTATTTTTGGCGAGAGTCCGTGAATTTGAGTCAACAATCTATTTCCTAAACCAAGCGATGCGGCAACACTCATCCCGTGTATGTTTCCTGAAGGAGTAGTGTCTTCCGTATTCATATCTGCGTGTGCGTCAATCCAGATCAAACCGAGTTCATGTTTCTTCTTTTTGCAAAATGAAGCAACGCCGGCAAGAGTGCCGATAGCCATTGAATGGTCTCCTCCCATACAAAGCGGGAAATGATTTTGTTCAAGAGATTTTTCAACCCGCCGCGCCAGCAGTTCACATGTTCTAACAATTTCGCTAAGATATTTCAATTTGGGATTTTTAATTGTCTGTAATTCTTGATTGCGGATAAATACATCGCCAAGGTCTTCAACAGTATAACCCAAACTTTCCAAACGCTGTTTTATATTTGCAATACGGAGAGCAGATGGTCCCATATCCACACCGCGCCGGTCGGCGCCAAGATCCATAGGGAAACCAATTAGGTCAACATATCTACTTGGTAAAACGGCTCTCATATAATTTTTCCGTCATATTCTATGGGGCAATCTAATAAATAAATCGTAATTAATTTGAGAAGGGTAAGAACGTGCAAGTACGATTCTATTACTTTATATTTCTTATAGAATATTAAATTGTTTGAATCATGAATGAACTCCAGCCATTTGGAAAAATTTTAATTATAGCCGGTGCGTTTCTAATTGTAATTGGGATTGCACTCATGTTCTGGGATAGAATACCATTCCTAGGCAAACTTCCTGGTGATGTTATTATCAAAGGGAAGAATTTCACATTTTACTTTCCTATAGTCACATCAATAATTCTCAGTTTGATTCTTTCGTTGATCCTTTATCTCTTCCGTAAATAAATATGCAAAACAAGATATTAATTTCACGTTTTGCCTTTCACGTCTCACGTAAAGACCGAGGTTAATATGATTAAAAAATATTTTCTTCTAGATGAACTTGGCACAACAGTAAAACGGGAAATTCTTGCCGGCGGAACAACCTTTGTAACGATGGCGTACATCATTATCGTTAATCCAAAAATTTTAGAAGCTGCAGGAATGCCGTTTGGCGCTTCGATGGCTGCAACAATTTTAAGTGCATTCTTCGGAACATTGATTATGGGCGTTTATGCCAAAAGACCATTCGCAATTGCACCTTATATGGGAGAGAATGCTTTTGTTGCTTACACCGTTGTTAATGTTTTGCATTACAGCTGGCAGACAGCACTCGGCGCAATTTTTATCGGCGGGGTTTTGTTTACGCTTCTCACTTTGCTGAACATTAGAAGTTGGCTTGCAAACGCAATTCCGGAAAGTTTGAAAATCGCATTTGCTGCCGGTATCGGATTGTTTTTAACATTTATCGGATTGAATGAAACCGGAATTGTAAAATTAGGAGTGACTGGCGCCCCGGTACATGTTGGAAATTTCCACGAGCCGTCTGTACTGCTTGGAATATTTGCCTTTCTCTTCATTGGCGTTTTAATGATAAAAAAAATTCACGGATCAATTCTAATTGGAATTCTTTTTACAACTCTGCTTGGATTTTTATTCGGTGTAACAAAATTTCCATCAGAATGGGTTAGTATGCCGCCTGATATTCGTCCTGTCTTTTTGCAACTCGACATACTTGGCGCACTTAGCTGGGGATTCTTCTCTGTAGTTCTGGTAGTCTTTGTAATGGATTTTGTTGATACAATGGGAACATTACTTGGTCTTGGATATAAAGCAAAGATGCTTGATGAAAAAGGAAACTTGCCCGATATTGAAAAACCAATGTTAGCCGATGCATTAGCGACAGTTTTTGGTGCTCTCTGCGGGACAACAACAAGCGGTGCATATATTGAGTCCGCCGCTGGAATCGAAGCCGGCGGTAAATCCGGATTGACAGCAGTTGTAACTGCCATTTTATTCTTATGTGCATTATTTTTTGCGCCCCTCTTTGCCGCAATTCCGCCATATGCTTATGGTGCGGCATTAATAATTGTCGGTTTATTAATGATCTCTCCGGTATCGCATCTCAAGTTTGATGATCTCGCCGAGACGATTCCGATTTTTATTACAATGACATTAATGAGTTTTACTTTCAATCTTGGAATTGGTATGACTGCCGGATTTGTAGTTTATCCGTTAACTATGATGGTTGCCGGAAGAATAAAAACGGTTAGCATCGGCATGTGGGTTCTATTTTGCTTCTCGGTTTTATTCTACATTTTTTATCCGTATTAACAATCGATCTCTACGATGAGGTTAGAAATAGAATCTTTTATTGAGCATGTTCATCTAATACATAGTTAATAAAAAAATAACATAGAGGATTAATTCATGGCTACCAAGAAAGCATATGTAAAGCAAATTAAGGGTGTAACATTTATTGGTAAAACCGATTCCAACCACTGGGTGACTATGGATGGACCGGAAAATTTTGGAGGAAGCGATGCCGGTACACGTCCTAAAGAATTGATATTACTTGCGCTCGCGGGATGTACCGGAAGCGATGTTGCGGTAATTCTACAGAAGAAAAAAATAAATCTCGATGGTTTTGAGATTAATATCTCAGCGGATGTTCAAGAAACTCATCCTCAAGTTTTTACAAAGATTGATCTGGAATATGTTTTTTACGGCGAAAACATTTCAAAAGAGGCGGTTGAAAGAGCAATTGAATTGTCTATGAATACTTATTGCAGCGTTACTGCAATGCTTAAAAAGTCGGTTGAGATTACTCATTCTTATAGAATAGAAAATACAAAATAGCTGTTTGTTAAAAGTAGTAAGATTAATTTTTATTTCGTTGCGGTGTTAAATATTAGATTAAAAATATTCTTCCGGAATCGGTTTTCTTCCGGCAAATCCATCTTCAAGACTGTGATAGAACCGGATAGCATCTTCGTCGCTGCGCCAGCATAACAAAACATCTTCTCCGTCAATAACAGATGGAAAATCAACAAGCCCTATCTGGAAATTCCAATCCTTAAAAGAACAGCCAATTTCATCTAGTTCCCTTATAAATGAATCAATCTGTAAAACGAACTGTTGGATCTCTGCGTTGTCTTCAATTTTTCCATTTAGAGAATTCGCAATTGTTTTTATTTGGAATGCATTATTCAAGATATCGCGCACAATCTGTTTAACTAACGGTAGTGTCTTTTGTGCTTCGTTCGGACTAAAATATTTTACTTCTGTCTGTGCCATCCCTTTTCCGGTTATTACTAACCTGATTAATGAATATTCAGGGAAAATAGTTCCCTAATCAATCGGTGATTTTAAAACGACTTGACAAGGTTTTGTCTATAACTTAACTTAATTCAGTAATATTATAGGTAGTAATAAAAATCTTGAAGACAACAAAAAAATACGGCAAGAAAATAGATTTAGCCCTCAGCACGTGGGTTAAATTAACCCGCGCCTATTCCTCGTTTGATAAAAAATCATCCCAGAGCATTAAACAATTTGGATTAACTCAGCCGCAATTTGCAGTTATAGAAGTTATTGGGCATCTCGGACCGCTTAAGATAGGAGAGATATGTGATAAAATGTTGGTAACAGGCGGAAATATGACTTTGGTCCTTGATAACATTGAAAAGCTTGGTTATATAGAGCGGGTGCCGGTTAAAGAAGACCGCCGGGCTATTCATATTCAACTCACATCTTCCGGACAAAAATTATTTGAAGAGGTCTTTGTTAAACATGCCGAGAACATTTCACAATTTATGTCTGTATTAAGCGCAACCGAGCAAAAAAATCTTGGTGACCTTCTGAAAAAATTAGGAACCTTACTCAATAAGAGGAAATAATTTTTTTGCTGCATTAATACTAATTCGTAACAACTATAAACATTAAGAAACGAAAGAAATCGGTATGATTGATATCAAAAGAAGTAATGAACGGGGACACACTCAAATAGATTGGCTTGATAGCCACCATAGTTTTTCTTTCGGGGAATATTACGATTCCTCAAACATCCACTTTGGTCCCTTGCGGGTTATGAATGATGATGTAATACAGCCCGGCGAAGGTTTTCCAACGCATCCCCACCGTGATATGGAAATTGTTACCATAATTATTGAGGGGACAGTTGCGCATAAAGACAGTTCGGGCGGCGAGGGAACTATTACAGTTAATGAGGTTCAGCGAATGACAGCAGGTAGCGGAATATTTCATTCAGAGTTCAATCCCTCGGATTCGGAGATTCTAAAACTTTTACAGATATGGTTTATTCCAAATAAGCCGGAGCTTACTCCTTCATATGAACAAAAAAAATTTTCTCATGATGTGAAGAAAAATAAATTGCTGAAGGTTGTAAGCGGAAATAAAGAAGAAGGAGTTATTTTCATAAACCAGGACGCAGAAATTTTTCTTTCCGATCTCGATGAAGAAAAAGAAATCACGCACAAATTAAAAGAGAACAGAGGCGCATACGTGCATTTAATAGAGGGATCTGTAGATGTAAACGGCGTTCTTCTCTCAAGCGGTGATGCAGTTAAAATAACCGGTGAGGAGAAAATATTAATTAGCGCTGTCGTAAATTCCAAGATAGTTTTCTTCGATATGAAGATGGAATTTTAACCGTTATCAGCGTGATTTTTATTTTTAATCATTGTATCCGCCGCGCCTTTCAGCAAATCTCCATCAATTCCATTTTGCAATCATTCCCATAAGTGTTAATTTTCATTAGTAAAATTTTGAAACTATGGAGTAATTATGGCTGTCATTCGTCCCTTTAAAGCTGTCCGTCCATCCGAGAAGGTAGCTCATCTAGTTGCCAGCGTTCCTTATGATGTTGTAAATAGAGAAGAAGCAGCAGAACTAGCAAAAGGAAATCCGATTAATTTTTTACGTGTTACACGCTCAGAAATAGAATTGAAAGAGAAGACAAATGTTTATTCGCATGAAGTTTATCAGCGAGCCAAAGAAAATTTTGACCTGTTAAGACATGAAGCGCCGCTTGTGCAAGATTCAACGCCACATTTTTATATTTATAAACTTACTATGGGAAATCATTCGCAGACTGGAATTGCGGCTACGTTTTCTGTTGATGATTATGAAAAAGATGTTATCAAGAAACATGAAAAGACTCGCAAAGTAAAAGAAGATGACCGCACAAATCATATTATTACAACAGAAGCTCAAACCGGACCAGTTTTTCTAACTTATAAATTGGTTAAGGAAGTTGATAAAGTTGTTAATGATACGATCGGCAAAAAAATTCCCATTTATAATTTTACTACTCATGATGGAATTAAGCATGAAGTTTGGATTCTTCCTGATGATTACACGGACACCGTTATATCTGAAATAAAAAAAGTGAAAAATCTTTATATCGCTGACGGACATCATCGCGCAGCAAGCGCAAGTCGTGCGCAAAAAGTTAAGATGGAACAAAATTCAAATCACACCGGTGAAGAAGAATATAATTATTTTATTGGAGTTCTCTTTCCTGCCGAACAATTGAAAATCCTTTCTTACAATCGCACTATTTGTGATTTGAAAATGGACAAGATTGAATTTTTAGAAAAAGTAAGAAAAAATTTTTCCATCGAAGAAACCGGCTTTCCAAATCCACCATCGGAAAAAACTTTTGCAATGTATATTGATAAAAAATGGTATCTATTAAAACCGAATGAAAATATTAAACCCAGTAAAGCAGTTGGCGACAAACTTGACGTAAGCTTGTTGCAAAATTATTTGCTTCATCCGGTTCTTGGAATTGAAGATCAGCGTACCGATACAAACATTGATTTTATTGGCGGAATACGCGGTACGGAAGAATTAGAAAAATTAGTTGACAGCGGCAAAGCATCGGTTGCATTTTCAATGTTTCCTGTTTCGGTTGACGACTTGATCAACATTTCCGATGCGGGCGAAACTATGCCGCCCAAATCTACATGGTTTGAACCGAAGTTGAGAGATGGATTACTAATACACATTATCTGATCCGCGGAAATCAGCGTGATCAGCGTTATCCGTGTTCTATTTAGAAAAGTAATAGACGCAGATAAATACAAATTTAACAGATTAACACAGATAAATCAATGGAGTTACTACAATGGAAAAACGGATTTATAATTTGAGCGCCGGTCCGGCAATTCTTCCGGAAGAAGTTTTACTCGAAGCACAGAAGGATCTATATAGCTACAAAGGTTCCGGTATGAGTGTTATGGAAATGAGCCACCGGGGAAAAATATTTGATGCTATCATAAAGGAAGCTGATACTGATTTAAGGAAACTTCTTGGTATTGATGACAAGTTTTCAATTTTATTTTTACAAGGCGGTGCAACACTGCAATTCTCTATGGTACCGCTGAACTTAATGCCGCCGAAAAACAAAGCGGATTATATTGTTACCGGGTCTTGGGCAGAGAAAGCGGTTAAAGAAGCTAAACGTGTCGGCGCTGTTAACATTGCCGCCACAACCAAATCGGAAGGTTTTGTTCGTATCCCTAAACAATCCGAATTGAAACTCGATCCTGATGCATCATTTGTTCACTTTACATCGAATAACACAATTTATGGAACCCAATGGCGCACCGAACCTGAAGTCGGTAATGTTCCTCTTGTCTGCGATGCATCGTCAGATTTTCTTCACAAAAAATTAGATATGAACAAGTACGGTTTAATTTATGCAGGCGCTCAAAAAAATATTGGTCCCGCCGGTGTTACGGTTGTTATCATTAGAAAAGATCTACTCGAAAGATCATCCGATACTCTTCATACTTATCTGAATTATAAAATTCACGCTGATAACGAATCTATGTATAACACACCTACGACGTTCGGAATCTACATTTCCGGCTTAGTTTTTAAATGGCTTCTAAACATGGGCGGACTCGATGAAATGTATAAACGCAATGTTGAGAAGGCAAATATTTTGTACGAGGCATTTGATACCAGCGATGGCTATTACAAGGGAACAACCGTAAAAGAAGACCGGTCATTAATGAACGTAACGTACAGATTGCCGAATGAACAGTTGGAAGAGAAATTTATTAAAGAAGCTTCAGCCAAAGGATTCAGCGGATTGAAAGGTCACCGTTCAGTAGGCGGAATACGTGCATCTATTTACAATGCATTTCCAAAACACGGAGTTGAGGCTTTAGTTGAGTTTATGAAGGATTTTAAGAAGAACAATTAACGTAACACAGATTTAATATGTGTTCTATTTTTTAAATAATAGTTTTTAGAGATACCCTTTATTTAATTTATTGCTTGACTAAAGTTGAAATGCGAATTGATACAAAAACAAAAAGCATATTGTAGATCACTAATCATTTTTCTTTTTCCCTTCTCGCTTATTTTATCTCAGAACAAAGTTGATACTCTTCTCGAACAGATCAAACAGAAACCGGATACTACAAAAATTCGTCTGCTGAACAATTTTTGTTGGACTTACAGAAACAAAGAGTTTCAATTAGCTCTTGAGAGCGGAAAAGAAGCATTAAAAATTTCGGAAAAAATTAAATCTAAAAAGTTTCAAGCAGAGTCTCTAAACTTAATGGGGGTTATATATAGAGATTTGGGGAAATATGACAAATCTCTTAGTTTGTACATGAGGGCTCTTCAGCTGGCACAAGAAGCTAAAGATGATAGACAGATTGCTTACTCATATAATAATATAGGTGGTATTTACCGCTTGGAAAGTAACTATCCATTAGCAATTGAATATATTCTAAAAGGTCTTAAAAAGTTTGAGGAGAGAAATGACAAAGAAGGTGCTGCCTTCTGTAACATAAATATTGGGTTGGTATATTCGCGCCAACACAATTATGAAAAGGCGTTAGAGTATTATAAGATATCATACGATCTCAGAAAAGAATTAGGTGATAATATTGGAAAAGCCACATCGCTAAGCCACATTGCCGAAATTCATTCTGAAGTGGGTAATTATAATGAAGCACTAATAAATTATTTTATTCTTGAAAAAGAATATTTAAAACTGGATGATAAAAAAGGACAAATCTCAGTCTGGAGCGGCATAGCAGCTGTATATGAATTGCAGAAAGAATTTACAAAAGCTTTAAAATATCGACAGAAAGCGTTAGATCTATCAATAAGCTTTAAGAATATCGAAGGGCAGATAACTAATCATAGTAATATTGCAATACTGTATGCTAGGGTGGGACAATTTGCAATTGGCGAGCAACATTTAAGAATTGCGTTAGACTATTCATCAACAATAAAATCTCCGTATTTAAGATTAAGTTGTTATAAAGCTTCCGCTCAGTTCTATGGGCTAAAATCAGATTATAAAAATGCTTTTCTCTACTCACAGCAATATGCAGCTCTAAAAGATTCAACAATAAATCAAGAAAACAGTTCTCAGATTGCTGAAATGGAAGCAGTATATAAGACCAGCAAGAATGAAAAAGAAAATGCTTTACTTCAAAAAGATTTGGAAATCTCGGAACGACAAAGGAATTTTGTGTTCTTGATAGCGTTACTGGTTGTTATCATCGCTTTCATAACATATAACCGGTATCATTCAAAAAAAGTTGCTAACAAAAAACTGCAAGAACTGAATGCATTGAAAGATAAATTCTTCGGTATTATTGCACACGATTTGAAAAATCCGTTCGCCGCTATTTTCGGCTTTACAAATATTCTTCTACACGAATTTGAATCACTTGGCGATGATGAAAAGAAGAGACTAATTAGTTCCATTGATGATTCAGGCAGGCAGACTTATAAATTGCTGGAAAATTTACTCTATTGGTCTAGATCGCAAACGGGCGGTATGGATTTTAATCCAAAACTGCTGAACTTGAATGAAATTATTATAGAAGCTTTTTTCGTACTTGAGTCATCGGCAAAATTTAAAAAGATTACGCTTTACTACGATGCAGCTGATAATATGACTGCATTTGGTGATGAAAACATGATCAAGACGGTATTGAGAAATTTAATCTCGAACGGAATTAAATTTACAACTCAACGCGGAAAAGTCTCTGTGCATTTGAAAAGTGAAATTACTCATGTAAAAATTACAGTTGAGGATACCGGAATCGGTATAAGCAAAGAAATTCAAGAAAAATTATTTCAGATTGATAATGTTTCTACTTCAGAAGGGACTAACGGAGAAAAGGGAACCGGTCTCGGATTGATTTTATGTAAAGAGTTTGTTGAAAAAAATGGGGGCAAAATTTGGGCGGAAAGTGAAATAGGAAAAGGCAGCAAATTTATTTTTACAATACCCACAAAAAATTATTAACAATCGTTTCTTCATATATTCTCATTTAGGAAGATAAAATAGGTTTCAACTTTTTGCAAAAAGAAGATCAACAAGATACCTTGCTGCTTGTAGTGAGGAGGTTCATTAAAAGGAGAATCATTTTTGATTTCCCTCTTCAGACCTCGTTTTCCACATCGAATAAAAAATTGATAAGCCGATAATTGAAATAATGATAAGCAGCGACCATACGATTGGAAATTTTCCGCCAAACAATTCATTTAACCAGGCCATCTTTAATCCAACAAAAACCAGTACAATTCCTAAACCATATTTGAGGTACTTGAACTTGTTAACGACGCCGGCGAGCATAAAATACATTGCGCGTAAACCTAGAATAGCAAATACATTTGATGTAAAGACAATGAGTGGTTCTTTAGTGATAGCGAATATTGCCGGGACTGAATCAACAGCAAATATTATATCAGAGACTTCAATAAATAAAAGTGCGATCATAAGTGGCGTTGCATGCAATATTTTTTCTTTTCTGATAAAGAATTTTTGTCCCTCTAAATGAGGTGTTACAGTAAAAAATTTCTTAAATAGTTTTATCACCGGATTCTTTTCCGGCTCAACAGGTTTCTCCGGTGCGAATATTATCTTAAATCCGGTGAGTATTAGAAATATCCCGAAGAATATAACTATGAATTGATACTGAAGAAGAATAGAACCGAGCGCAATAAAAATTACTCTGAAAACAAGCGCCCCTATAATCCCAAAGAACAACACACGATGCTGATATTTCAACGGGATAGCAAAGAAACCAAACACAACAACGAATATAAAAATATTGTCTACCGCAAGAGTTTTTTCAACAACATAACCGGTTAAAAATTCCAGGGCGGATTGTGTAGCCGCCGCTTCGGAGCTGAATCCCGGAATCGAAATCAATCTTTCAACTTGGGGAAATCTCCACAAAGCATATTGATAAAAAAGAAAATTGAAAATCAGCGCAAGAGAAATCCAAATTATGCTCCACGTAAGGGATTCTTTGAAGCTTATTTCATGCGCTTCACGGTGAAAAATACCCAGATCTATCGCAAGTAAAACAAATACAAAAAGAGTAAAACCAAGATAAAACCACCAGTACTCTGCGAATGGAAACAATACAACGTTTTGCATTATTGAAATATCCTTTTGGCTGATAAACAATCTTAAATATTTATCTTATGATAATAATAAAAACCGCATCTAAAAAATTCCTTATTAACTATGTTAAGCAGTTTATATTTTAGGGTGATTCCAAACTATTTTTTATAAAAATTTAACGCAGAGAATATTGTAGTTTCTGGAACCACGATTTGCTATCAACCATCAATCATTTGCTATCATCCATTTTACGTCTCTCGTCTTTTCTTCTTATATTTGTCGCAAAAAATTAGAGGTGTATCATCGCAAAGAATCAAAATGAAACCGTTGAAAAGATTGTTTCTCTTGCTAAGAGAAGAGGATTTGTATTCCAATCATCCGAAATATACGGCGGTTTGAATGGCTGTTGGGATTACGGTCCCCTCGGCGTGGAACTTCTGAAAAACGTAAAAGAGGAATGGTGGAAAGCGATGACTTACCGTGAGGATATTGAAGGATTAGATGCATCAATTCTTATGCATCCTCGAGTTTGGGAAGCGAGCGGTCATGTTGAAAATTTTACAGATCCTATGATAGACTGCAAACAATGTAAAGCAAGATTTAGAGTTGACACACTTACCGAACTTATCAGCGCTAAGAATAAAGAGAAGGCAATTAAAGAACTGGATGCTTCAATTCTTTCTGCAGATGGAGCACTTGATGATAAATTTTCAGCACTTCTTGAAGATCAAACTCAATCGGTAAAACTTTTAGAGTTGTTGGGATGTCCTCAGTGCGGCAATAAAGGCACTTTCACACAACCGCGAAAATTCAATCTTATGTTCAAAACTTTTCTCGGTCCAGTAGATGATTCATCAAACATAATTTATTTACGACCGGAAACCGCTCAAGGTATCTTTGTTAATTTTCTAAATGTAGCCAACTCGAGCCGTCAAAAACTTCCTTTCGGAATTGCACAGATCGGAAAGGCGTTCCGTAATGAAATAAACACAAAAAATTTTCTCTTCCGTACACGTGAATTTGAACAGATGGAGATGCAATACTTCTGCAAACCGGGAACCGACAAACAGCATTATGATGAATGGAAAGAGAAACGGATTAATTGGTTTAAATCATTGGGAATGACCGAAAGTAAATTACGTTTTCATGATCATCCAAAAGATAAACTTGCTCATTACGCAAAAGAAGCTACAGATATTGAATATGAATTTCCTTTCGGATGGGGAGAAATTGAAGGCATTCACAACAGAACAGATTTCGATTTAAGCCGGCACCAAGAATTTTCCGGAAAGAGCCAGCAATATTTTGATGATGAGACAAAAGAAAAATTTATTCCTTACATAATTGAAACATCCGCAGGTGCGAGCCGTTCATTCATGGCATTTTTGGTTGATGCTTATTATGAAGAAGAAGTTAACGGCGAAATGAGAAGTGTTCTGAGATTTCATCCTAAACTGGCACCGATTAAAGTCGCAATTCTTCCCCTCGTTAATAAAGATGGAATGCCGGAGATAGCGAGAAAAATTGAGACTGATCTCCGTCCCTTCTTAAGAATTTTTTATGATGACAAAGGAGCTGTAGGACGCCGTTACAGAAGAATGGATGAAGTCGGTACACCTTTCTGTATTACAGTTGATACACAGACGCTCGAAGATCAAACCGTAACTGTTAGAGAACGTGATACGATGCAACAAATTAGAATTTCTATAGGCGGATTATTGAATTACTTATCAGAAAAGTTGAGATAATTTATTTTGTAGAGACTTGATTCATCAAGTCTCACATTAAATTGGAGACTCGATAAACCTGCCTGCGGTACATAGGCGTCAACAGAAAGCGAAGCTAACTAAAGAACAATCATATTTACTTGGATTTCATTTTTTTGTGACTGATGTGCCTTCAGAGAAAATTAGTATTCAAGATGTTGCCTTGCTCTATCGAATACGTTGGCGAATTGAAATTATTTTTAAGAGTTGGAAAAGTTGCTTAAGGATAACGGATATTCAACGAGATACAAATAGGTTGCAATTATTATAAATCTGATATTGAATTAATAGAAAAACAAATGATTCTAAATTGTCTTTATGAATCCCGTACTGATAGAACAAATTTCTATCAATCAATGCTCAAATTAAGTTGACGCCTATGTGCGATTGGAAAGCAGCTTTTTTCCTGTTATTGATAAGGCAAGACAATTTAATTAAATAGAAACCGGCTGCCTCTTACTGTAGCCGTAATGGAACTGGAGTTAAGCCAATAATTATCTGTGAGTGGAACAGTTAAGAGAACAAATAATTTTCTGATTTGTCAACTTTTGGTTGATTAGTAACATAGGTTACTAAAATCCACTTTTGTGGATAGATTCATTATATGTGTTTGGTGCAGTTGGTTACTGCAAACCCTTATGGCATTGAAAATATTTTGTAGCAATGGTTACTTCTTGAGTCGGGTAGATGCTTTTTTGTTTGTAATGATTTTTATTAAATAAAATTATTAGGGAGAACTGTTTTCTCTTGACTGTTAACCTTTAATATGTGTTACAATTGATATAAAAAAGATGTTATTGATGAAATGACGGAAGACGGAAAGGGCGATCGAAGTTGGTCGCCCCTACTTTAAATTGTTTACTGTAAACAGCTTCTTAATACCAAAAATGAAATTGTAGGACAAACGTATCATTATCCATTTTCAGATTGAATCAGTTGCAACGAACCACAGTGTCCAATCCAACAAGTTATAATTCGTCTCCCGCTTTACATCTTACGTTTTACTTTTTATTTCATCAACACCATTCGTACGGAACGGTCGAACTTTCCCGCTGTCAATCTGTAAATATATATTCCGGATGATACTTCGTTACCATTATCATTTTTCCCGTCCCAAATTTTTTCAAAATGACCTGCCGGAAGATTCTCATTTGTAACTGTTCTCACTAATTCACCATTGATATTAAAAATTTTCAGCGAAACATTTTCGCTTTGCGGAATATCGAATGCAATGGTTGTTGATGGGTTGAAAGGATTCGGATAATTATTTAGCAGCCGATAGCTTGTTGGAACTCCGGCAAAATTTTCAACTGCTGTGCTGTTAGGATCTCCAGGATTTGTAACCGCACTAAGAGCCCCCGGATTCGGTTGACCTGGTCTCCATATTCCGTTTGGGTCGCCCAGTTCTTGACCATTTGTTTTCCCATCGCCGTCAGAATCAATGGCTGCTAAAGATGGACTCCAAAATTCCTGAGTACCGCCTGCAACAACTCTCTTTTCAACTTCCTGACCAAATAGATTACGCGGTCCACCTCCATTTGGATCCAAATGGCAGGTAGAACAAGAAAATTTATTACCATTAGGAATCTGTGAAGGTCTCCAAGGGCGGGAAATTAAAATGGTTACTGAAAAAAATGCAAATAAAAAGATTATAAATGGAAGATTCTTTCTCATGATAGTCCTCTCATATTTGGTGAAATAATTTCAATTTAGTTTTTGCGACCTAACAACTCTTAAAGATGTCACAAAGCTCATCCCTATCTTGCCAAAATTTTTTCAACCGCTCTTTTTATTATATTTACCATCGTTAATCTGGAAAGGAATAGTTTATGGATTATATATTAATTTCAAAATTGCACGCTGTATTTGCCGGAATATGGCTGATAAATCTTCTCACCGATTTTCTTTTAAGAGGAGATGTAATTACCAATAAGAACAAAATCGGAGAGAAAAAGTTCATTCACCTTTACCTAACATTTGCAAATTTGTTCGGGATGATTGGAGCGACTGGTATTTTAATTACCGGAATCGTTTTGGTGGTGAACAATCCGGCTTATGGGTTTTTCAATATGAGCTCAAACCACTGGCTGGCGACAAAACAAATATTGATGGTTCTTCTTTTAATTATTCTCGGCGGTTTTATTATTCCAACTGCAAAAAAGGTTAGAGCCGCAATTGGAAAAGATCTGGAAAACCAAAGTGCGATAAGCGAGGATGGCTACAAAAATCTTCAAAAGCTTTTTAAGCTGAATATGACAATCAACATAATTGTTTTAATTAATTTTCTCCTGGCTATTACTCATAGACTCTTTTGACTATTATTTAGCAGTCCATTAATTAATGCATAGGTTAGAAAAAAATGAAGAAAATTTTAATATTAGGATCTACCGGCTCGATAGGCGTAAACACACTTGAGATAGTGTGTTCATTCCCCGAAGAATTTGAGATTACGGGCTTAACGGCAAATACTAATATTGAGTTACTTGAAAAACAAATAGATGAATTTCATCCAGAAGTAGTTGCTGTTCGGGATGAATCAAAATCGAAAGAGCTTAGGCAGAAAATTGGTAACAAATGTGAAGTTCTATCCGGAGATGAAGGATTACTCGAAATTACCAGACGCAATAATTACGGTATTTTTGTTTCTGCACTTGTTGGTTTTGCCGGACTGGCACCAACTATCGAAGCGATCAAACTGAAAAAAAGAATTGCGCTTGCTAACAAGGAAACGCTTGTTACAGCCGGACAAATTGTAATTGATCTTTGCAAAAAATATAATTCCGAACTAATTCCTATTGATTCGGAACATAGCGCCATCTTTCAATGTTTGAAGGGAGAAGAACAAAAAGATATTCACAAAATAATTCTTACTGCATCGGGCGGTCCATTCTTAAACAAGAGCAAAAACGATCTTGAAAAAGTAACAGTCAAAGATGCTTTAAAACATCCGAACTGGAAGATGGGAAATAAAATAACTATTGATTCTGCAACCATGATGAATAAAGGTCTTGAAGTTATAGAAGCGTTTTGGCTTTTTAATCTGACTAAAGATCAAATCGAAGTGATAATTCATCCTCAATCTATCATTCACTCAATGGTTGAATTCATAGACGGTTCAATTAAAGCACAACTTAGTTCACCGGATATGAAACTCCCGATTATTTATGCCTTGACTTATCCGGAGAGATACTATTTTAAGCATGTTCAAACAGACTTTAGGAAAATAAATCAGTTGACGTTTTTTGAGCCGGATTTTGATAAATTTGCATGCCTTAAAATTGCTTACGATGTTATAGCAGAGGGCGGAACGGCTTCTTGTATTCTTAACGCCGCTAATGAAATTGCAGTAGAAAAATTTCTTTCCGGAAAGATTAAATTTATCCAGATACCGGAAATGATAGCTGAAGCACTGAACAAGATTGACAATCATCATAATGCCGATCTAGAAACAATTGTTGAGTGCGACTTTAGAACAAGAGAATTTCTTAAAAAAAAATATAACTAAAGGATAGAATGGAATTTATAAAACACATATTGGATAATGTATTAAATTCTGCAGATTATATACTCTACTTCATTATCACTATCGGAATATTAGTCTTTGTACATGAGTTTGGACATTTTGCTGCAGCTAAACTTTCCAAAATGCGTGTTGATGTTTTTGCAATTGGTTTCGGACAGAGATTGTTCGGCTGGAATAAACTTACGGGATTCACATTCGGTAATCTTCCAAAAGATTTTGACGGACAAGGGAACACAGATTATAGATTATCATTGCTTCCGCTCGGCGGCTATGTAAAAATTGCCGGTATGGTTGACGAAAGTTTCGACACTAAATTTGCAAACACAGAACCGAAGCCATACGAATTCAGAGCTAAAAAAACCTTACCCAAGCTTTTTGTTATTACTGCCGGCGTATTGATGAACTTAACTCTTACAATCATGATCTTCTGGGGCATTAATTTCTTCCACGGTAAGGAAGTTCCCAAGTCTGTAACTGTTGCTAAAATAGATCACGGAAGTGTCGGGGAAAAAGCCGGCTTTCAAACATACGATAAAATCCTATCCGTAAATGGAGTGGCGGTAAATGATTGGAACGAAGTTTATGAGAATATTGTACTCAACAATCAATCCCGGGATGTTTCTGTTAAAGTAGAAAGAAACGGTACCGAAAAAAATATCTCACTCTCCAATAAATTTATCACGGAAAATTCTCAAAAAGGTTTCTTTCTATTTCCATATCCAACAACCCAACCTTTTATTAAAGAGGTGATGAAAAATTCTCCTGCTGAAGATGCAAAGATGAAAGCTGGTGATACTATTCTTTCTATTAATGAAATAAATATTAATGACGGTGAACAGATAAATGAAATTGTAACATCGAACAAGGAAACAAACCTGCCTGTGGTTCTCTTGAGAGGAAAAGATACTGTACGCACATCGGTTAAACCGGGCGAAGATGGAATGATCGGTATTAGTCATTCGGTTGCATATACGGGTGAAATTGAGTACCGTACTTATAGTTTCTTCGGTTCGGCTTCTCATGCTTTTGCTGATGCTACTCAATATACAGTTCTAACTTTCAGCATGTTGAAAAATGTTCTCACAGGAAAAATTGCATTTAAACAGGCATTCGGCGGACCAATAAAGATTGCTCAGTTTGCGGTTAAATCGGCTGATACGGGCATCATTTCGTTTCTACTTTTCTTAGCAATGTTAAGCCTGAGTCTGGCAATAATTAATATTCTCCCCTTTCCCGTCTTGGATGGCGGACATTTTGTTATTCTTCTTCTTGAAGGAATTTTCAAAAGAGAACTTCCGATTAAAATTAAGATGGTAATTCAAAATATAGGATTTGCACTTCTGCTTCTCTTAATGGCTTTTATTATCTATAACGATGTAATCAGTCTCTGAGAAAAGAGAAATACATTTTTATTCAGCTCTTCTTCATGAAGAGCTTTTTTTTATAGTAACCAGGAGGATTAATCATTTTTATTAGATTCATTTTATTAACGGGTGCTGCTTTTTTAACTCTTTCACCTATTACAGCACAAGATTCACTAGAATTTAAAATGAGCGAAATAATTGTAACCGCAGGAAGAGTCCCCCTTACCTTCTCCAGTTTGGCAAGAAGTGTTGTACTAATGGATGAACAGAAAATTAAAGGTCTTCCGGTCAACAATATTCAAGATGTTATGAAGTATATCGGCGGAGTGGATTTCAAATCCCGCGGGGTTGAAGGAGTTCAAGGGGATGTTTCAATACGCGGCGGCACTTTCGAGCAAACCTTAATTCTAATCAATGGAATGAGAATGAGTGATCCGCAGACAGCACATCATAACCTCAACATTCCGGTATCATTGGATAATGTTGAGCGGATTGAAATTCTTAAAGGGCAGGGTTCCAGAATTTTTGGTCCAAATGCATTCAGCGGTGCAATAAATATCATCACAAAAAAATCAACCTCTCCTTTTTTATCCCTATCCGCTCTTGGCGGCAACCACAGTCTTTATGAGACCGGTATTGCTGCAAGTTATCCAATTGGAATTACGAGCAACAGCATTTCTTTTACAAGAAAAAAATCGGATGGTTATCGTTTCAACACAGATTTTGATATTACAAATTTTTCTCTACAACATAATATTTCTACTAAACTGTATAATGTAAATCTTCTCTTCGGATACAACGATAAAAAATTCGGCGCTAACAGTTTCTACAGCAATCTTTTTCCGAATCAATGGGAACACACCACAACAAAACTTTTAAACGGATCTGTGGATTTTTCTTTTGATGATTTTTTATTATCCCCCAAAATTTTTTGGCGCAGAAATGATGATGATTTTTTCTTAGATCATAATAGACCGGACTGGAATAGAAATATTCACCAGACAAATTCGTACGGAGCTGAGATCCAATCATCCTTAAAAACGCAATTTGGAACAACTTCCTTTGGTGGAGAAATCGGCAATGATCGAATAACAAGTTCGAACCTTGGAGAACATTCGCGCACAAAAGGGGGCTTCTTTGCAGAACAGGTTTTTGAACCGTTGGAAGAGTTCACATCTTCACTCGGCTTTTTTGTTTACAACTATTCCGGAATCGGCTGGAAATTTTGGCCCGGCGTTGACATCGCATATCGTTTAAATGAACACGCAAAAGTTTTTGCCTCTGCCGGTAAAGCTTTTAGAATGCCGACTTTTACCGATTTGTATTACAAGAGTCCGGCTAACATCGGTAATCCCGATTTAACCTATGAGGAAACGATAAATTATGAAGTTGGATTTTCATTCCAACAAAATATTTTTCAGACAGATGTAAGCTTTTTTTTGAAGGATGGAAAGAATTTGATCGATTGGGTTCGTACAAATAATCTATCGCCATGGAAGGTTGAAAATGTTACAAGCGTAAAAACTTATGGTTTGGAGTTAAGTTTTTCAATCAATGTAATTAAGTTGCTTGGCAATAGTGCTGTTAGCAGAGTTGAATTAAGTTACACATATCTAACAGCCGATAGATCAGCGAGTAACTTCGAATCGAAATATCTGCTCGATCACTTAAGACATCAACTAATTGCCAGCATAACAAATGATCTGCCTTTTGAAATCTTACAGAACTGGTCATTCCGTTTTCAAGAAAGAGTAAATGTCGAGTCTCAGTTTACAGTTGATACTCAGCTTTTGAAGAGGATCGGCTCTTTTGAAATATTTATTAGAGCGACAAATATTTTCGATAAGATATATTCCGATTTTTCCGGTGTGGAATTACCCGGAAGATGGTTAAGCACCGGAGTGAAATATTTAATCGAATAAATAGATTTAGATAATAATATGACAAAGAATAGAACACGGATAACGCAGATGTGAAGGATTTTCACTGATTCGGATCTGTGTCAATCAGTTTAATCCGTGTCATCTGTGTGCCATTTGTATTTTTTTTGCGTGCTTGTTACAACCTAAACACAAGAGAAATAGTCATCTGAACCTTTACTACTTTCCCATTCATTCTGCCAGGTCGAAATCTTGAACTCATCACCGCGGCAATAGCGGCTTCATCACAACCGCTTCCAATTCCTTTTATAACTTCAGCTCTTCTTACTGAACCGGATTCATCAATGAACGCCTTTATGATTACTTTGCCTTCGACTTTATCACTGCGTGCGTTTGGGGGATAAATTATTTTTTTTTGAATCGCTTCAATGCCGCCGCTCGGTTCAGGCATCATATCAACAGCAACATAAAATGTCTTATCAACAACTTCTTTCTTCACTTCAACTTTCGGCGGTTCAACTTTTACATCTGTTAGCGCACCGGATTCTTTCGGAACTTCAAACTCGCTAACGGCTTCCCCTTTTTTTGCGGCTACCAGTTTGCCAAAATTTGGTTTGGGTGCATTTATTTTTTCTGTCGGTTGTTCATTTCTGATAATTGACGGCGGCGGACCAAGTTCTGCATATTTGAGAATTCTAATTTTTGTTTCATTATCCTGTTCGTTCTGTCCTTCCGGCTTTATAATAATATAAAGCGCAATAACTACCAGATGAAATATTATTGCAGCAACAACACCAATGAAATAATTTTTCTTATAGATCTTCTTAAGCTCAAACGCGCCGTAAACATTATTTTGATTTTCGGAATTCAATTATTGTTGTAGTCTCAAAAAATTTCCCGACAAAGTTAGAGACGAAGCGTTTGATTAGCAATTACAGAATATATTTTGACAGTCGAAAACGATGTGATGTCATGCCGAGCGAAGTCGAGGCAAGCGTAGTCGAGCCGGACGATGTGATGTCATGCCGAGCGAAGTCGAGGCATATTTTACTTTTTATTTTTATAATTACTTTTATTTTTACACTCAGCCAATTCATGAAGCAAATTGAAATCCGACCGAATCAATGCTTCCTTTTTTGCTCTCGACCATCCCTTAATCTGTTTTTCTGCAGCTATTGCATCTAAAGGATTATTAATTTCTTGCGAGAAAACTAACTCAACAGGCAATCTTACAGAGGTATATCCATCATGTGCACAACCTTGATGTTCAGCTATTCTTCTCTCTAAATTATTAGTTACTCCGGTGTAATAACTTTTATCTGAGCACTTGAGTATGTATACCCACATTCCTCGTCTCCGCTCGGAATGACTTTTTCCTTTTGCGATAAATTTAGAAATAGGATGACCTATTTTCAATGCGAAATAGAACTATTAAATTAATTCCTCGAACATGTCATGTCGAGCCAAGTCGAGACATAATACAATCTCTTTCCTCGTCTCCGCTCGGAATGACTTTATTTATTTGATAGCAAAGTTAGAGACGAAGCGTTTGATTAGCAATTACAGAATATATTTTGACAGTCGAAAACGATGTGATGTCATGCCGAGCGAAGACTAGGTACAATAAAAGAGCGAACCGAAGTCTGCCCTTTCTGTTTTCACATAACAAAATATTTATTGCTAACTGTAGATCAGCGTAAACTCACGATATTTTTTGTCGAATCGCTCAAGAGCTGTTTTCTTTTACTTAAAGATACTCTACATGCAAAAATGTTGCCTGCCGGAAAAATATTTTTTTAATCTATTGAAGAGAGAACTGAATTCTGAATCTTGTAAAGTTCTTGAAGGTTTTGTGTTTTGACCGGAATAGCTGAGAGTTCGTAAAACTTTGCGCCGTAACTGAATACGACAACACGAATTAATCGTTTGGAGTTGTCAGCATATTCATAAGCGGCAAATTGTTTTTTATTTATTTCAAAAATTTCTTGATTGGTAAATTTTTGAATTGCCTTACCAAATTTTGCTCTTCTGAATAATTCACTCAATCTTACTAAGTTATTAGTTTCATCACTACGGATCTCTTTCACCGTTGCGGAATCGAGATTCAGAGTGACAAAATTTAATGTGGCGGAATAATCATCTTTAATAAGCCATAGATCAATCAAATTGTTTTCATTATCTTCAGCGGTGAACCAACCTTGGGGAATTCTAATAGTGAGTTGTGACGTCTTTGCCTTGGCAATATCTTTTGTGAGAGGAATGTCAGAGTCGTACATTGAAGAATGACTGCCAGCACACGAAGTTAGAAACAGAAACGCAAAAATTATTAGCCCACGAATTAATTCGTGAGCTAATTGAAGTGAAAAAATATTTTTAACGATTTTCATTTATTTTAGATTTTACCAACAAGATTTTCACCTGGAATTAGTGTTTCAGCTCCCGGTTCCCAGCTTGCTGGACAAACTTGTTCGGGATGTTCACGAACATATACAGCGGCTCTCACACGTCGTAAAATTTCTTTAGAACTTCTTCCAATGCTGTTATCGTGAATATCAATTGTCTTCAACACACCGTCTGGATCAATAATAAAGGTTCCGCGGAGTGAGAGACCGTCTTCTTCAATATATGTTCCGAACTCTTTGCAGATTTTTCCGGTTGGATCTGCGCCCATTGGATATTTAATTTTTCCTATCGCTTTGGATGTTTCATGCCATGCGAAATGCGAAAACACTGTGTCTGTACTAAAACTTATTATTTCAGCGCCCTCTTTTTTGAAATCTTCATAATAATTGGCAGCTTCTTCAAGTTCGGTTGGACATACAAAAGTGAAGTCCGCCGGATAGAATAACAGCACTGTCCATTTGCCTTTGTTATCGGACATTTTCATTTTTTTAAATTCATTATTATGAAGGACCTCAAATTCGAAGTCGGGAACTTCCCGCCCGATTTTTATCATGTGATTTATCTCCTTAATTTATTTTTATGTTGTGAAAAATTTTTGCGATTGAAAAATACGAAAAGATTTTGGGGGTTTAAAACAGAGAGACGGGACACGTACGTCCCATCTCCATCAATAATTATATTCCGTCACGCATGAACTTTGGCTGCTCAAGAGTAAGGATCAAAGAAATCCGGTGTGTATCCGGCAGCCGATCTACTTCGGATTGGCTAAAGCGCGCGAATGAATAATCCACCTGTAACTTCGGCAAAAATATTCCCGCACCAACTGTAAATTGTTTTACCTCGTTATAACCGGCACGAACAGCAAAAATATTTTTGAATTTATATTCAAAGCCGGCATGTGGATCAAAGCTAACCGGACCAATAGCAAATGTTGAAGCAGATTTTCTATTTTCAAACCGTATATCAAAATCAACAACCGGCGTAATTGTTCCGCCAGGACAACGCATTGAGTAAGCGGCACCTAATTTAGCAGTTGGAGTAATCAATTCATTCCTTCCAGTACTCCACGCTACCAATGTTGTTGTAACATCTTGAATATTCGCACCAAGAAATAAATTTTCGATCGGCACATAAACTGCACCGAGATCAAAACCGATTCCGGTTGCGCCATATTCTGCAAGATCTCTTCTTATAATTTTAACATTTGCGCCCCAGTAAAAATTTTCCGTCTGGCGCTTAGCAAAAGTTATGTAGAACGCCCAATCAGCATTACTAAATTCAGATATTTTCGATACGTCTAAACGATCTCCAGTATGGATATCAAGTATTCCGTCGCCGTTTGCATCATATAATGCGTTGCGTGTATCGGGAATTCCATCAATACTAGAACGCATTATGCTCAAACCGATACTCATATCTTTCCCGTAAGGAATGGCAACTGCGGCATAATTGTAGTTGACAAGGCTTCCAAAATGTTCTTCATGCATCAATGCAACTTGAGGATAATTTAAGCGCGCAAGTCCCGCGGGATTCCAATATCCCGAAGTGACATCATTAGCAATTGCAACTTGAGCACTGCCCATAGCAAGTGCACGTCCTCCCACACCGATTGCTAAAAATTCTCCGGCGTATTTGCCTATTACAGTTTGGGAATAAATTGAGGTAAAAGAAAAAAGAAGAAAGGAAAAGAAAAAAGCCGTCTGTTTCATACATCTTCCTGCTGAATTAGTTAGTGTAGAAATAACTATACTTTCTCCTTTCGTTGATGCAATAATATATTTTATCTTCATACTATGCAACAGCATTATTAAGGCAACTAGATGTTTTTAATCATCATCATAATCTGGTTTGCCTCTTTCTGATTATACTCGAACGCTATTTTTTTGTAATTAACTAAATCAATAATAGTTCCTATTAAACAAAGCCCGCCGGTGAAGAAGTATAGAATACCTAACCCGATTTGATCTGTTAAAAATCTTTGAATACCTGCAATACCAAGAAAACCAACAAGAGTAACAAGAAGAATTGTTTGCGGATCCTTTCTCCGTGTACGGTAAATATTTGCAAACTGCTGGGCCTGTTTGTCATCCATATTTTTAATTATACCGGAGATATAAAATTGTTCTTCGCCCATAACTTCTGGTAGAATTTCGTAAGCGTTAGCCATAAATAACCTCTTTTGATTTGTGATAGTTGTTATATATTCGAGTAAAAAGTTTTATGACACGTACTGTAATTAATATGAAAGCCGTTATTCCAAGCGGATGTGTTTTAATTGAATGAAGTAAATCCCCATGATAGAAAAATGAAATTGACCGTCCCAAACCACATCCGGGGCAAAATGATATTCCCAAATTATGAAAAGGGCAGAGTGTGAAATGTTGAACCTGATACGGATTAATGAAGAACAAATAAATCAATCCGACCAGCCAAAATACCGCTTCCCATTCAACTATTTTTAGAAATGATTTGATCTTCTGCATTTGTTTGATCAATAAAATTCTGAATTAATTATACTTGAAATTATTTCATGAATCAAGCGTCAGCTCTTTAGTCGTTTGTAATCCGATTTGGTTTGAAATAGTCCTTTTAAAAAAACCGAGGGCTTGATTAAACAAGCCCTGAGTTAAAAGATATTATTTATTACATAACAATTTATGCTTTGTTCGCGCTTCCAAGCACATTAACAACTTTGTGTTTGTACAACTCCTTAAGAGCATCGCGTGCAGGCCCAAGATATTTTCGCGGATCGAATTCTGCCGGGTTATCTGTAAATGTTTTACGAATTGCAGCTGTCATTGCAAGACGACCATCGGAATCAATATTTACCTTGCAGACAGCAGATGCAGCAGCGCGTCTAAGTTGTTCTTCTGGAATTCCAACAGCGTCTTTCAACTTTCCGCCATTACTGTTAATAATCTTAACAAGCTCCGGCGGTACTGAAGAAGCGCCGTGTAATACAATTGGAAATCCTGGAATTCTTCTTTCACATTCTTCGAGTATATCGAAACGTAGAGGTGGAGGAACCAAAATTCCATCTGCGTTGCGAGTGCACTGTGCCGGCGTGAATTTGTTGGCACCATGAGATGTGCCGATAGAAATTGCAAGTGAATCAACTCCCGTTTTTTTAACAAAGTCTTCTACTTCTTCCGGTTTTGTATAATGTGTAACTGCGCTTGATACTTCATCTTCAATTCCTGCCAAAACGCCTAATTCACCTTCAACACTAACATCATATTTATGAGCATACTCAACCACCTGAGCAGTGAGTTCAACATTTTTTTCGTAAGGATGATGAGAGCCGTCAATCATTACGGAAGAAAAACCGGATTCTACACATGACTTGCAAAGTTCAAATGTGTCGCCATGATCAAGATGCAGAACGATTGGAATATCATAACCCAATTCGTGTGCGTAATCAACTGCACCTTTAGCCAAATGTTTTAGTAGAGTTTGATTTGCATATTTACGAGCGCCGCTGGATACCTGAAGAATAACCGGTGATTTTGTTTCAACACATGCGCCAATTATTGCCTGCAATTGTTCCAGATTATTAAAATTAAAAGCAGGAATTGCATACCCGCCTTTAACTGCTTTTTGAAAAAGAACCTTGGAGTTTACCAATCCTAATTCTTTGTAAGTAGTCATGTTTCTATCCCTTCTTATAAATGAAAATTGTTGCTATTTTTTATTGAATGACTTGATGGAATAATTGTTTGTGCTTTTTCTTTATTCAGGCTGGTTCTAAAAACTTCAATATTCTTTGCGAACTTTGCATATTCTTTGCGTTCTCTGCGTTAAATTTTTACAAAGATAGTTTTTAGAACCACCCTTCATTTCGTGATCATGCTCTTGCTCTTTATCGTGATCTGTTATGTTACGGGCAGGATTAAGATCATGAACATGATCATGATTTATTTCAAGGTAAATATACAAAAATTCCTAAACCGGAAAAGAAGATGATATTTTTGAATTTAGTTAAACGATATCTCTTTTTTATATGAATCGTAAAGAAGAGAAGCGAATTCTTCAAAGGGAATTTCTTTGGCGCCGAACATTTTTAAATGATCGGTTTGATATTGAACATCAAGAAGCGTAAATCCTTTTTCTCGAAGCCGCTCAATTAATTTTACAAGCGCACATTTTGAAGCTTGTGAGATTTTTGAAAACATTGACTCGCCAAAGAACGCTCCCCGGTAAGCAACACCGTACAATCCGCCAACCAATTTCTTGCCCTGAGTTACTTCCACTGAGTGAAGATAACCCAGTTGGTGCAAACCTTTATATGCTTCAATCAGTTCTCCGGAAATCCATGTTGATTCTCTGTCGGCACATTGTGCAATTACTTCGAGGGAATTTGCATCGAAGGTATATTCATAATCGGCGGATAAACAAAATTTTTTAAGTGAGCGGGGAATATTGAAAGAATCAAGCGGAATAATTGTGCGAACATTGGGAATGTACCAATTAATTTCTCCGGTATCATCTGCCATTGGGAATGCACCGCGTGCATACATTAAAATCATATTCTCCGGCAGAAGCAATTCTTTCTTAGAAAAAAAATTCTTGTTACTCATGCGTCTTAACTTCGTAGGAAATTATATCGTAACCTTTCTTTGTTTCCAGCCCTGCGTAAAATACGCCGATAAGAACAAAAAACATTCCCAATAGAAACGCTATGATGATAAAGTAATTCAATTTTTCGAGTGAGAGTACAGACGAGATACCGAGTAATAAAGAAGTAATTACATAAAGAGCAACGGCGGTTGTGTAAGCTAAAACGGCATTACGTACCAATTTTGCGCGGTAAACAAGCGAACTTATTTGAATTGAGGCGCTTTCGAGACGCACGTTATCATCTGTTGTGTGTTTGTTTTCGCCAATGGTTATAAGCAAACTTCTTTTCTCCTCATTAAGTAAACGGATGCGGTTAACAACAAGCGAATATTTATTATTCATTCCGAGTAATAATAATCCGCATGCGCTAATCATTATTGCCGGTGCAAGCATAAGTTGAATAATTTGAACTGCGTTGAGTGTTAAATCTCTGAATAGATCCATTGTAACCTCGAAAAAAATGTTTCTGTAAATATTTTTTATCTGTTAATTTTTAGTCCTATAAGAGATATCAAAGTTAGGAGAACTCTCTAATTTGCATCGAACTTATATTGGCATGGTTGAGCGAGCAGAGAAAAATATTTCTTTAAAAAATATACAAAAGATTGCAAAAGCACTAAATGTGCGACTCGAAGATTTATTTGAGGGTTTATAATTTTGTTTCACCTGTGTATAATGATTCCAAAATTATTTGGAATAAATATAATTATGGAGAACTTCAATTGTCTCGCGCTGAACTACAATATCCATTTCAAGTAAATCTTTTATGGACAAAATCCCGACCAATTTTTCATTTTCAAAAATTACGATATGCCTTATCCCGCGCTCTTTCATCTTCTGCAGACACTGTTCGTAAGATTCACTTACATCTGCAAGAACCAAATCCTTTGTCATGATCTCTTCCACCAATGTAGCTTTTAAGTCAAGTCCTTTTGCAATTACCCGTCTAACTAAATCTCGCTCCGAAAACACACCCAGTAATTTTCCATCTTCTGAAAGTACCGGCACAAGTCTAATGTTGTGTTCTGCCATATAGCAAACAACGTCATAAATTTTCGAACCTGCTTTAACTGTATGAAGAGTTTTATCCACTAATAAATCTTTCAACGACTTCATTTTTCCTCCGATATATATTTCAAATCTTGTGTTAAATAAATCTTACACTTTCAAAAAATTTAATTTAGGATAAAAACAAAAAAGAAGTAAAAGCAAGCGGACGAATAAAGTTTTGAAGTGAAGATTCCTTTTAATTATATTTTAATACACAATCAATTCAACTGATGGAATTTCAAAAAACAAAAGCTAAGCTGAAGTATAAAACAATCGGTATTGCCGGCTGCGGCGGGTTGGGTTCAAACGCAGCTGTTGCCTTAGCCCGCGTTGGAATTGGTAAATTAATAATTGCAGATTTTGATAAGATTGAAGAGAGTAATCTTAACCGGCAATATTTCTTCTTTGATCAAATCGGCAAGTACAAAGCTCCAACTCTGCTGGAAAATATCAACCGAATAAATCCGGATGTTTTGGTAGAAGCGCATACAATTAAATTAACGTCTAAAGATGTTGTTGAGCTTTACAAAGAATGCGATGTAATTGTAGAGGCGTTCGACAAGGCAGAAATGAAAGAGATGATTGTTGAAACAGTGTTGTCAGAATTTCCTGCTAAGCCGATAGTTTGCGGTGTAGGTCTTGCTGGTTGGGGCGGGAACGAATTGATTAAAGTTGAACGTTACGACAATCTTTACATTGTTGGAGATCATATTTATGAGACGAGCGAAGACGATCCGCCAATTGCACCGCGTGTTGGAATAGTTGCAAACATGATGGCAAATGTTGTTCTTGAATTATTACTTGGTAAGGATAAGTAGAATGAAGATTATTTTAAATAATAGAGAAGAAATTTTAAATACAACTAAAGGGAACTTGACCATCAATGAATTACTGAAACTGAAGAAGTTTTCGTTCACCCGGCTTGTGGTAAAGATCAACAGTAAATTAATCAAACGCGAAAACTTTGATTCGGCTTCATTCCAAGAAAATGATAATGTCGAAATCATTCACATGATAAGCGGCGGATGATTAGAGACATCTGAAAAAATAGGATTATACAGAACCACAACATTTTTAATAGCACACGGATGACGCGGATTCACCCCGTGGAATAAATTGATAATTAAATTTATCACAAAAGGTAAAATGTTATTCCATGGGGTAACCGGATTTTCGCTGACTTTGATCTGTGCAAATCTGTATGATCAGTGTTAATGTGCGTGCCATTTACAATTTTTTAGAGGTTTCTGATAGTTGTAAATACAAAACCCTCGTATAGTCGAGGGTTTGTTATTAAAAAAGCATTCTTGAGGCGTATCTAAAAAGGTCTATTCTGTTATCTTGAATTGTGAAAATAAACCGAATTCAAAACTTTTTCATAATGAAATTACCTTTTTAGAGAAGACTCATTCTTTTATTCAAAATATTATTTCAACTTCCATTCGCCTTTATCATATTTCGAACGCAAATCAACTAACTCGGGTAGATCCATTCCAAGTTTTCTTAAATGCTCAATTTTTGGAACGCCGTTCTTATCCCAGCCGCGTCTTTCGTAAACGGCATCGAGTAATTGTTCGTATCTGTTCTCGCGATACTTCCTATGTGCAGCCATCTTTTCTTTAGTAGACATTCCTTCTGGATTAATTCCGATAACATTTTTCATCTGCGCATCATACCTTTCCTGACGCGATAAATATTCTTCTTCCGTAACAGGACCGGCAGCTCTGTATGGCTGAGCATCCCATTTGCGAACTCCGTAACCTCTTCTAAGATTAAACATTCTTTGGAAGTTATAAACTCTTTCCGAGTCTTCAATTAGTCGTTTGTTATCGAACGGGCGACCGGTGACGGCTTTGTAAATTGTAATATAGTTATCAACATGCTCTGGTACTTTAGCCGGTTCAGATGTCTCTGCATTATTTTTTGGTTCAACATCGTTCCATGGAAGTTTGCAAAAACCGGCAAGACCGAACCATGTTCTAAAGAGAGGGAAGTAATGAAGCGCCTCGGCTTTATCTTCGAATGTGGGGATATGATTGTTAACCATATCCATAAAAATTAACCATGCTTCATCATGCTGAGGACCTTTGTTTGTCATCGCGTATCCGCCTTGCTGTGCGAGCGATTCTTTCGACATGTATTGAGAATATTCAAGTCCTTTGTTTTCCATTCCAATGTCTTGTAAAAATTGAGCATCGCCCCATCCATTCTCAGTAAATAATTTTTTTAATCTACGCACGCCGAGTCCCGCAGTTTTTCCGAAACCCTCTCCTCGTCCAAGCTGGTGAAGAAGTTCCATAGCGTTATCTGCATTACCGAAATTTAATTTCAAACCGCCGGTTCTTTCTAAATTTAGAATTCCGTTTTCGTAGCATTCCATTAAGAATGCAACCGTAGTTCCCCATGTAATTGTACAGACTCCATAAGTATCGCAGTAAAAATTTACTTCTATTGTGTAATCGGTGTTGAAAATTCCGGAGTTTGCGGCAATGCCTGCTGCGGTTTCATATTCCGGTCCATCCACAATCACGCTTTCTCCTTTAAATGGCCCGGTTCGGAGGAGATAATTGTTGACACCTTTTGCACAACTCATATTGCAGCCAAGCCAGCAGCCGTCAAAAGAACCTTGCTCAAATCTTGCTTTCCATGTATTGCCGTCAATATTTCCGTTAACAGCATCGTTACTACCGAACTTAAAATTATTCACGGGCAGGAGATCGTAATCATTCATTACTTCAACTAAGTGAGCCGTACCTTTTGTTCTCATCTCGCATTGTGAATCATCGAGTTCTTTCATCTCTTTGTTGAAACGCTGACCGCGTTCAATTATTGATTTCATATCAACAACATGGTTCATATCATTTTCAACTTTGGCAACAAGGGCTACAAGCGCTTTAATTTTTTTATTACGGAAGACAGTTCCAATTCCACCGCGTCCTGCCTGTTTCAGCCGAGAACGTTTTTTCCTCTTGTCATAAAAGCTAAAGTTCAGCATTCCGATAAGAGAATGATCTGCCGCCACACCAGCCGATACAACTGCTATTTTCATCTTATCTTGCTCGGTAGGGCAATACATTTTTGTTAACATATCAGCTAAGTGGTGACTGTTTATTGGATCTGCCGGTGCTTCTTCGATTCTTATTTTTCCGGTTCCGTCTCTTCCATCAAGAATGATAATGACATCGCGCTCTGCTTTGCCCTGAAGTTCAATTGCATCAAAACCGTTGAGCTTTAAAAACGGTCCGAACCATCCGCCAACATTACTATCTATTACGGAATCTGTTTGAGGAGAGATTGTTACAACTAAAGATTTTCCTGTTCCGGAATATTGTGTGATGCCGCAAACAGGTCCGCCGGAAATTATAATTTCATTTTCGGGATCGTTCCATTCTGTTTCAGGAGTTGTTGCGTCCCAGAGATATCTAAGTCCGTATCCTTTACCGCCAATAAATTTTTCCTTCATCTCTAAAGGAACATCTTTAATTTTTATCCGATTGTCTGTGAGATTGATATGAACTGTTTTATCCGAGTACCCCTTAACCATGGGCGATATATCGTATTGAAACTCCGTGACAAGTTTGCGTTCTTCTAAAATTTCATGCACTTCCATTAGGACTTCTCCAAATTGTTATCTGTTAATCAAAAGCTGTAAAAGTCTTTTGAAATATAAGAAAGGGGGAATTCAAACCCAACGCGGAAAGAGGGCATAAAGATCAATAGTTGTATGGAAGCATAATAATTGTTAGACTTTGCACTCAAAAAATAAAGGATTGCGATCAAATGATTTTTTTTTCTCTCTTAAAGACACTTTTTCTATCGTTATTCTTTCTCGGTTCTATAAATGCTCAGAATCCGAATCAGTTAATAATTTTTCATGCCGGGAGTTTGACAGTTCCCTTCGAAAAAATTATTGACGGGTTCAAGAAAGAAAACCCCGGTGTTGAAGTATTAAAAGAAATTGCTGGAAGCCGTGAATGCGCAAGAAAAATTTCTGA
>JAJYXU010000081.1 GCA_021801605.1 Bacteroidota bacterium | reverse complement strand
TGGTTTTAAAACAGCCATTTTAAAAAATATTACCTTAAAAGTGCCTGATAAAAAGATCACTTCCATCATTGCGCCGTGCGGTTCGGGAAAATCTTCGTTATTGAAAATTATTTCCGGGCTGGAAAAACAAACATCAGGCGATGTAATAAATCCAACAGAAGGAAAAATAATTTTCATTCCATCAGCACCTTCATCATACCCTTGGTTCAATGTTCATGATAATGTGAAGTTCGGATTAGAAAAATGGGATGAAAAAAATATTAAGGAACTCATCAATTTAGTTGGATTGGAAGGTTATGATACTTTTCATCCGGACAATAAAAGTTTAGGTTTCCGTTTTCGGATTGCGTTTGCACGTTCACTGGCACATAATCCGGCTGTGGTTCTTTTAGATGAACCTTTCGGTGAAATGAATATTCAGACTAAAGATGAGATGCTCTTACTTATTCGGAAGATCAACAGTACTCTCGGTATTACTTTTCTACTTGCAACTTCCAATGTTACCGAAGCATTATTTTTATCAGATAAAGTTTATTTGATGAAAAAAAATCCGGGTGAGATTATTTCTGAAAGTGATGTTGAATTTCCTTCAGAGCGGGACGAATCAACTTATTCTTCAGAATCTTTCAATCAACTCCGGACTAAAATCTCCGCCTCTTTTAAACAAATAGAATCGCAGAAATTGGTTAATCTTTCTATCTAAATTGGATTTACACTCATGAAAGAAAAAATAAGCAAACTGGAAAAATTGAGAGAAGAAGCACAACTTGGCGGTGGTTTAGATAAAATTAAATCTCAGCATGAAAAAGGGAAACTAACCGCTCGTGAACGTATTCAGTTGTTAGTTGATGAAGGGACGTTTCAAGAATTAGATATGTTTGTAAAACATCGTTCTTATGATTTTGGTTTGGATAATCAAAAATATCTTGGTGACGGCGTTGTGACCGGCTTTGCAAAAATTAACGGAAGGCAAGTAGCAATTTTCAGTCAAGATTTTACAGTTTTCGGCGGTTCGTTATCTGAAACTCATGCTGAAAAAATTTGCAAAGTAATGGATATGGCGGTTAAGATTGGTATTCCGGTTATTGGTCTAAATGATTCCGGCGGAGCGAGAATTCAAGAAGGTGTTGTTAGTCTCGGAGGATATGCAGATATTTTTCTTCGTAACACACTTGCTTCCGGAGTAATTCCGCAGATATCTGCTGTACTCGGTCCATGTGCCGGAGGGGCAGTTTATTCTCCTGCTATTACAGATTTTGTTTTTATGGTTAAACATACAAGCCATATGTTTGTCACCGGACCCAACGTTGTGAAAACTGTTACACACGAGGAAGTCAGTTTTGAAGATCTGGGTGGTGCAGAAACTCATGCAACTAAAAGTGGTGTAGCTCATTTTATTTTTGATAGCGAAGTAGAGGTAATTGAAAATCTCAGAAAATTGTTTGGTTTTCTTCCTCTTAATTGGAAAGACTTTCCGCCTGAAAAAGAATTTGATTTTACAAAAGATCTGGCAGATACTAAATTAGACTCAATCATTCCGGAACATCCCAACAAACCGTACGATATGAGAGAAATTATTTTGCTGCTGCTTGATGACTCTGATTTCCTGGAAGCTCACGAAAATTATGCACAGAATATAATTGTGGGATTTGGAAGGGTTGGAGGTCTATCTGTTGGAGTAGTAGCAAATCAACCGAATGTATTAGCCGGTGTATTGGATATAAATGCATCAATTAAGGGAGCGAGGTTTATCCGTTTCTGTGACGCGTTTAATATTCCTCTTTTAGTTTTAGAAGATGTACCTGGATTTTTACCGGGAACCGAACAGGAATGGAATGGAATTATCAGACATGGTTCAAAATTGTTATTTGCTTTTTGTGAGGCGACGGTTCCAAAGGTTACTGTGATTGTTCGTAAAGCATATGGCGGTGCGTACGATGTAATGAATTCAAAACATATACGGGGTGATTTTAATTTTGCCTGGCCAAGCGCCGAAATTGCAGTTATGGGTCCAAAAGGTGCCGTTGAAATAATATTCAAAAAAGAAATTGCATCTTCAAAAAATCCCGATGAGAAATTAAATGAAAAACTCTCCGAGTATATAGAGAAATTTACTAACCCATACATTGCCGCTGAAAGGGGCTATATTGATGAAGTAATAGTACCAAGAGAAACAAGAATAAAAATTGTACAGGCATTTCAGCTTCTAAAAACTAAAGTTGACGTCAATCCAAAAAAGAAGCATTGTAATATTCCATTGTAATATTTTTAAAACCTAACTCTTTTAATTACAAACACTAAACTACATTGATATCATAAACTAACTTGACAATCCGTTTATTAGAGATTAAATTGTAACCAAAATTAAAATAACCGGAGTCTGTGTGAAAAAACTGCTATTCTTACCAATAGTTTTAACGATTATTTTCTTTATCTCATCTTGTAGCAGTTCGCAATCATATTTAAAACCCACATCTACTATTCTAAAAGATACACTTAAAGTCGCCGATACTCCGTCAAAAATGAATGAAATGTTGGAGAGTGCGCGCAAAGATTATGTTAATGCATTATATCAACAAAAATTGGGATTCAAAATAGAAACATTGAATTATTACGAATCTGCTCTTTCAACAATAAATAAACTTAGCTACTATAATGCAATAGAAGAAAACTCAACTTATGTACAATTAGAAAATTCAATCGTAGAAGATTATCAGAAGTACATTGAAAGTTTAGACGAGTTGCCTGAGAATGCTTCAATTGGCGCTTTAGAAGAATGGATGAATAAAAAAATACCTGACGTTATTCAAGAAAACGATAGTGTTAATGTCAAAGTTGATAAAGGTCCAACTACCGTTGTTGTTGTTGGCGATTTTCCGTTGGAAATTAATCGTTATGTAGAAAAATATATTGAATATTTTACCGGAAAAGGAAGACATTATATTGAAAGCTGGCTTTCGCGATCAGGCAAATATTTTCCTCTAATGGCAAAAATATTTTCGGAAGAAAAAGTTCCTCAACAATTAATCTATTTGAGTATGCCTGAAAGCGGGCTAAATCCAAATGCACGTTCATGGGCAAAAGCTGTAGGAATGTGGCAGTTTGTCCGCGGAACTGCGAGGTTGTACGATCTTAATATCAATTTTACAATTGATGAAAGACGCGATCCTGAAAAAGCAACTCATGCTGCTGCAAGACATTTACGTGATCTTTTTTATTCTTTAGGTGATTGGTATTTGGCTGTTGCTTCTTATAATAGCGGAGAGGGAAGAGTTCGTAAGGCAATGAGAAGAGCCGGCTCAAGTGATTTTTGGGAAATTCGTCCCTATCTACCAAGAGAAACTCGAAACTATATTCCTCAATATATTGCAGTTACGTTGATAGCAAGCAGACCCGAACAATATGGTTTTACCAATATTCAATTTGAAAAACCACATGAATATACTATTCATAAAATTAACGAAGCTATAGATCTGAGCATATTAGCAAAGTGTGCCGGTATTAGTGTTGATTTATTGCGTGATATGAATCCTGAATTAACTCAGAACTGCACTCCCCAAAATTATGATGGCGGATATCCGTTGCGTGTTCCTACAAAATCATACGATGCATTTGTCCAAAATCTAAAAAATATACCTGACGAAGCAAAAGTTCTATTTGTAACTCACACAGTTAAACACGGCGAAAAATTATCTAGCATTGCCGCTAAATATGATATCAGCATTTCCAATTTAGCAGATGCAAATAATCTTTCGGTAAGAGGACGACTTAAAATTGGGACAGAATTAAAAATCCCGGTTTCTAATTTTGGTGCTGATGATTTTGCGGTAAACACAGACATACTTCCTGCTATAGAAGAAGAAATTAAAACTTTGGATCAAAATCCGTCATACCAATTGCAATTAACCAACAATACAGATCAAGATAAATTCTCTAAAATCTATCAAGAAATGTTAGGAGATTCAGTAAGATATCTTGTTCCTGAAGGAATGGAAATACTCAAGTACACAGTTAAGAGCAAAGATAATCTAATGGATATAGCTGACTTGTATAAAGTACGTGTTTCTGATATTAGAAATTGGAATAATCTGCCTTACACATCAACGGTTCGTGTCGGACAGGAACTTGCGATTTTTGTAGCGAAAGATAAAGTTGAATATTTCTCTTCGATTGACAAGATGAGTGAAAGTGAAAAGAGAGATATTCTGTTTGTAAATTCTGATGATACAAAAGGAGAGCGCAGACTAGCAAACGTTAGCGGTAAAACTTCAAAGTATAAAGTAAGAAAAGGCGAATCTTTAGGTAAAATTGCTAAGAAGTTCGGCGTTTCTATTACACAGTTGAGAAAATGGAATAAACTTTCTTCAAATAAATTAATTGCCGGAAATGTTCTGATCGTTCACGGAAAAGATGTTACAAGTTCTCTTGGAGATAATACTGCACGCAAAGGAACAAATGTTCTTCATTATACAGTCAAGAAGGGCGATGTCATAGGAAAAATTGCAGAGATGTTCAAGGTTTCGGTTAATGATATAAAAAATTGGAATAATCTAAATAGCAACAAAGTTGTCATTGGTAAAACAATCGAAATTTATTCTGATGTTGATCCGTCATCTAAAACAGCGAAGTCTAAGAATGCATCAAACGTTACATCCGCTAAAACTTCTAAGTCGAAAGAGAGCTTAAACTTTCATAAAGTGAAACAAGGTGAAACTCTTTCGGCTATAGCTGGAAAATATAATGTTACTGCAAAGGAAATCAAGAAGTGGAATAATTTAGAAAACAGTAAAATTATAAAAGGACAGACTTTGATTATAAGTAAATCATTATCTGCTGATGAGAAAACGATATCCGGACAAAATCAAAAAAATGCGAATAAGTCTATACATGTTGTTAAAGAAGGGGAATCACTCTGGACAATTGCAAAAAATTATAATGTGAATGTCTCTAATTTAATGACATGGAATAATTTGAAAAATGACCGTGTAAAAACGGGTCAAAAAATAAAAATTCAAAATTAGTTTTGTTCTTTAAAAAATAAAAAGCTGTTAGGGGTGCATCCCGGAAAAACTTACCGCGGAAAAGCTGAGAACAAACCCTTAAACCTGATCTGGATAATGCCAGCGTAGGAAAACGGTACAGAATTATCAAGTACTGCCGTTTCCCAAACGGCTTTTTTATTTCTATAATTAGAAGGAGAGATAAAATGAAGTACTTGATCATTGTTTTTTTGTTATCTGCATTACAGTTAAATGCACAAGAAGAAGTAATCAAAGGGAATGTTTTCAACTTATCCGATAAATCACCTTTGAATTTTGTAAATGTAGTGGTTGAAGGAAAAAACACCGGAACAACTACAGATGAAAATGGATTTTTCGAACTCAAAGAAAAATTAAAAGCTGAAGACTTTTTGCTTTTTAGTCACATCGGTTTTGAATCACAGAAAATTAAAGTAAGTGAATTTATCCACTCTACTAAACAAGTATTCCTTAAAAGTAAAATAATAACAAGCCAGACAATTCTTGTGAAAGGTAGTATTGGCGAAACTGGGTTCACACCAATAACTTTTTCAAAAATTGATCGGAAGTCAATCAAACAAACTTACGTTAATCAAGATATTCCCGAACTATTAAGTTATCAGCCATCAATAACATTTTATTCAGAAAATGGTAACGGACTCGGTTATAATTATCTCAGTATCCGTGGATTCGATCAAAGACGAATTTCAGTTTCGATAAACGGTATTCCTCAGAACGATCCTGAAGATAACAATGTATATTGGTTAGATTTCCCGGATCTTCTTGAAAGTACAGAACTTATTCAAATTCAACGCGGCGCCGGTTCTGGAATTGTTGGTTATCCAGCAGTCGGCGGCTCTATTAATATCATAACTTCTGCATTTTCTGATAAACCAAGAATTGATTTTTCTTCTTCAATCGGAAATTATAATACTAGAAAATACTCGGCTCAATTTGCAAGCGGACTTATTTCCAATAAATATTCTATCTATGCGAAACTTTCTCAAACATTAAGTAGTGGATACCGTAATTCTAGTTGGATTGACTTCAAATCGTATCATTTAAGCGCCGTACGCTATGATGATAGATTAACAACACAATTAAACATATTTGGCGGACCGATTGCAGATGGATTAGCTTATACCGGATTACCAAAATTTGCAATCAAGAATAAAGAGTTACGCAGAGCAAATTATTCCTATTGGGAAGCCGGAGAAAATAATTATACCTACACACTTGAAAGACGTGCGGACGAAATCGAAAATTTTTCTCAACCTCACTTTGAACTTTTGAATGAATGGAAGATTAGTGATAAAGTTACTTTGAACAATGCTCTATTTTTAGTTTTAGGGAATGGTTTTTTCGATTATGACGGTTCGTGGGCTGATACAAATTATTTTAGAATCAATCGTGATAATGGATTTCATCCGACCCAGAATCCGGGGAATGCACTTATCCGTGCAATGGTAGAAAACAAACAATGGGGCTGGATTCCGCGTATGAGCTTTAAGCATAAGAATGGAGAGTTGATTCTCGGCGGAGAACTTCGTGTGCACCGTTCTCTTCATTGGGGAAGTATTAGCTTTGGCGAAAACCTTCCTGTTGGAATAACAAAAGACTACCGTTATTACCAGTATCAAGGCGGTAAAGATATTTTTAATTTTTATGTTAATGAGAATTATATTCTGAATGATCAAATTAATTTTTTAATTGAAGGGCAAATAGCTTACCATAATTATAGATTGTTTTCTGAGAAGTATCTTGACAATGAATTCGAGGTAAATAATTTATTCTTCAATCCCCGTTTAGGAATTAATTACAAATATACACCGGAGTGGAATTTTTATTTTTCATTTGCCAGCGTTACACGGGAACCCCGGTTGAACAATTATTATGATGCGGCGGAATCGAGCGGAGGTTCAATTCCTCAATTTGAGATTACATCTGCCGGAGCTTATGATTTTTCAAAACCGCTCGTTAGACCGGAAACTATGAACAATTTTGAACTTGGTACTTCTTTTACAAAAGAGAACTTGAATCTGTCATTCAACCTTTTTTATATGTCGTTTAATGATGAAATTGTTAAACGGGGACAGGTTGATAGATTCGGTCAGCCCATAACTGGTAATATGGATCAAACCAATCATTACGGTTTTGAAGCAGCCAGCACCTTCAGATTGAACAATAATTTTGAATTTATTCTCAACGGTTCTATTTCAAGAAATTACATAAGCAGAGGTTATTATTTCCTAAAAACAAGTGATTTAACATCCACGGACAAAATTGATTTAAGTGGAAATCGAATCAGCGGATTCCCTAACGTTATGATGAATGCTGTTATAAAATACCATAATGATAATTTCCTTTTGCAGGCGAATCTAAAATATGTTGGAGACTTTTTTACCGATAATTATGATACAAAATTAATTGAACTGCTTAAGTTATTTCCCACTTTAGCAGACTACTCTGATAATAGAGTAGATTCATATTTTGTTACTAATTTATTTATTTCATATAACTTTACTCTAGAACCAGTTGCAAAAAATTTGCAATTATTTTTTCAGGTGAACAATCTGTTTGATAACTTATATGCAGCTTATGGAATTGGAAAAGAATTTTTCCCGGCTGCCGAAAGAAACTTTGTTTTTGGAATAAAGTTAGGAATGTGATGAAGAAGTGTGTTATACTGGCAAATGGACAACCTCCTCAAAAAAGAGTTTTCGACTACTTAATTAAGAATGTTTATCAAACGCTTATTTGCGCTGACGGAGGGGCTAACTCCGCCGAAAAGCTGAATATTATACCGGACTACATAATTGGCGATCTAGACTCGATTAGTCCGAGTGTTTACGATTACTTCTACGATAAATGTGAGATCATAAAAGTTAAACGTCAAAACGATACAGATGTTGAAAAGTGTTTAAAGTTTGCCATCAAAAAAAAGTTTGATGAAGTAATACTGTTGGGGGCAACTGGTGATCGGCTAGATCATTCATTTTGTAATATGGGAATTGTTATAAAATATTTTGATAAAATTGCTGTAAAGATACTTCATCAAAAATCTATTCTAAGAGCTTATGCTGGAAATGTAATGTTGAGAACTTTCCCGAACGAGACAATTTCTATATACGGAATTGACTCTAAAACAAAGATCAGTTCAAGAGGATTAAAATACCCGCTCGAAAACATTTCTCTTCCTTTTGGCATCAAAGAGAGTACAAGCAATGTTGCACTACATAATGAAGTGGAGTTGAGAATAAGAGGTGGAATTGTTTTTGTGATTCGAGATTTTGACACTATGAGAAAGCATGGTCTCTTTTAGTCACTTAGATTTATTTATAATAATTTCTTTCTTTGTTATTCTTCTATCAATAGGATTCTTAGCAAAGAAGGAGGCGAAAGGTGACACATCTGACTATCTACTTTCCGGTAGAAAAGTCGGATTGTTTCTCTTTATCATGACGAATGTTGCAACTTGGTATGGAGGTATTCTCGGAGTAGGTGAATTTACTTACCGTTACGGATTGTTGAGCTGGTTTACTCAAGGATTACCATATTACATTTTTGCCATAATCTTTGCATTATTTTTTGCCAAAAAGATTCGCGTTGCATCTCTTTTTACAATACCGGATAAACTTGAACAAGTCTACGGAAGGAGAGTGGGGCTAGTTTCTGCTGTAATAATTTTTATTCTAGTTTCTCCGGCTCCTTATCTATTGATGACAGCAAACCTTTTGAGTCTAATTTTCAATATTAAACTACTCCCGGCTTTAATTGTGAGCTTATTGGTCTCTGGAATATATTTGCTGAAAGGCGGATACAAATCAGATTTATATACCGACGTGTTTCAGTTCTTTGTCATGTTTATTGGTTTCTTTCTAATTGTATTTGTTTCTTACACTAATTTGGGTGATTATCAATATTTGAAGCAAACTCTTCCACACTCTTATCTTCAGTTAACATCTAATGTCTCTCCTGTATATGTGATAGTTTGGTTCCTTATTGCTTTGTGGACTTTTGCCGATCCAGGATTTCATCAGCGCTGTTATGCGGCAAAGAACGGAAATATTGCAAAGTGGGGAATTATTATTTCTGTCTTCTTTATGATATTATTTGATTTCCTAACAACAACCACCGGACTATATGCACGTGCTACATTACCGAATCTTTCTAATCCGGTATTGTCATTTCCTCTTTACGCAGAAAAGATTTTAGGAAGCGGAACCAAAGGAATTTTTTACGCAGCTATGTTTGCAACAATTATTTCTACGCTCAACAGTTTTATCTTTTTAAGTGCAACAACTTTTGGTCGCGACTTTGTTTTTAAACTTAGAAAGAATTCAACAGAAAAAGAGACCCCAAATTATACAAGACTCGGGTTGATTTTTTCATCGATTGTTGCCGTAACTTTAGCATATTTCGTGCAATCGGTGATATCACTCTGGTATATTATTGGCAGTATCTGTATTCCTGGAATTATTCTTATTGTCTTTGGAGCTTATTATGAAAAAATGAGAGTCTCCAATGGATATGCGCTCGCTGAAATTATTGGCGGTGCATTTGCAAGTTTATTATGGTTTTTAATCCGGGAGCAGATCAATATTGAATATCTAAACCAAATTGAACCAATGATTGCTGGTTTAATCTTTGTAATAGCCGTTCATTATTTTGGTATTATCAAACGGCGGAATGTTTTTTCTTCTTCATTAGTGAAATAATGATGGAAATTATTATACATGAGATTATTATTCCAAGCGAAACTAGAGTTGATATTTCATATAAATCTGTTACCAACATTTTCAATCCAACAAAAGCTAAGATCACTGCTACACCATATTTTAGATATACAAACAGATCGACAATACCTACTAATGCGAAGTAGAGTGCACGTAACCCAAGAATAGCAAATATATTAGAAGTTATAATGATAAACGGGTCGTGTGTTATTGCAATGACTGCAGGAATCGAATCAACAGCGAAGACTATATCTGCAGATTCAATTAAAAGTAACGCTAAGAAAAGGGGAGTAACATAACGGATAGAATTACGCTTTGTAAAAAACTTGGAACCATGATATTCAGCCAGAATATTAAAATGTTTTGAAACAAACTTAATGACAAAATTACTTTTTAGATCTATCTTAAGTTCACTTCCGAATGCCATTTTATAAGCTGCCAATAGAAGTATCAAGCCAAAAACGTAAATAATGGGATGAAATAATTTTATTAATGTAACTCCTGCAAGTATAAATAGAATTCTTAATACGATTGCGCTTAAAATTCCCCATTTCAAAATGTGTGGCTGATTCTCATCGCTTATCCCCAAAACATTGAAAATCATGAGAAACACAAAGAGATTATCTACAGAAAGAGATTTTTCTACAAGATAACCAGCTAAAAACTCAATCGCCTTTTGTTTTCCATCTTCAAGAAAAAGAAAAATGATCAGGTTAAAAAGAAGTGCGCAAGTGATCCACACACCGCTCCAGATTAAACTAGCTTTTATCCCTATCTTACCTTTACGGTGATCCGTGACATATAGATCTATATAGAACATCACTAAAATGATGACGGAAAATATTATCCAAAATATCAGATGATTATGCATATACAAACCTTAGGGTAATAAAATTCCAACAGAAATCACAGTTGTCCAAAGTCCCTTTTTATCACCTTGAGCTGATTGAGTTATATTAAATGAATTAACAATCTTACCAGACATCTTATAAGATTGTTCGCGCTCATTCCATGCTTTTTCCGGATCGAAATCTACGCCTAATGTTGTGGCTAACATTGTTGCAGCAAGATCTTCGGCATACTCGCCAGCAACCTTTTCCGTTTCCCCATAAGGATGATGCTCAGAAAGATAGCCATACATATGTTTGTCTGCCGGTATTGCAACTCCTATGGATGAAGCAATTAACCGATTCGGTTCGTTTGTAGAATTACGGGCCATCACACAGTGTGTTATTAGTCCTGGTTTAAGAAGTTTAAGACCTTGTTCTTTGCTCAGTCGTTTGCAGCCGACCGGATAGATGCTGCTTACCGAAACTAAATTACAAATTTCAATACCGGCACTACGAAGAGCTAATTCGAATGATGCAAGGTATTCTTTATGCCTGCCGACACCTTTTGTAAAAAATATTTTTGATGGTACGTACAATTTGGTTTCCTCCTTTAATTACAAATCAATTTAATAAACTTTCTTTTACCAACTTTTAAAATCTTTGATTTATCAAGTTTAATGACTTCTTTTATGTCCACAATTTTCTCACCGTCAATTGTAACACCGCCTTGAGCTACTAATCTGCGGGCTTCTCCTTTTGATGGAGCAAAACCAACAGTTACTATCAATTCAAGAATATCTAATTCCTTCATTGATGTATCAATGTTGAATTCTTCAATTTCATCAGGCAATCCTTTCTTGACAAAAATATTATCAAACTCGATTTCCGCATCGAAAGCGTCTTGAGAAGAATGGTACATCTCAACTAATTTTCTAGCCAAAGAACGTTTTATATTTCTAGGATTAACTTTTTCATCTGCAAGCTCTTGCTGAATTAATCTAAGCTCTTGATTAGTTGCATCAGTAGTCAAAACATAGTAAAGATAAATAAGATCATCCGGCATTGATAAAGTTTTACCATATATTTCTTTTGGGGATTCATTGATCCCGATGTAATTATCAAGAGATTTACTCATTTTTTCAACACCATCTGTACCAACTAGTAATGGCATAGTGAGTATCACTTGAGGAGCCATTCCAAACTCTCTCTGAATATCACGACCAACTAATAAATTAAATTTCTGATCCGTACCGCCAAGCTCAACATCACTTTGAATTGCTACAGAATCCATAGCTTGTGCAAGCGGATATAAAACTTCATGCATGCTAATCGGAATACCGCCTTTGTACCGTTTGGTAAAATCATCACGCTCAAGCATTCTGGCAATAGTGTATTTTGATGCCAATCTAATAACATCTTCAAAAGTCATCTTTCTAAGCCACTCGGAATTATGAACTATTTTTGTCTTATAGCGATCTAAAATTTTTGATGCCTGTTCAAAATACGATTTCCCATTTTCGCGGGCTTCATCAAATGAAAGTGGCGGACGGGAACTATTACGCCCGGATGGATCACCAATCATGCCTGTAAAATCGCCAATAATTAGGATTGCTTGATGACCAAGCTGTTGAAATTGCGCAAGTTTTCTTAAGACAACTGAGTGACCGAGGTGAAGATCTGGTCTTGTGGGATCGCAACCAAGTTTTATATTAAGCGGCTTATTTTCTTTTAATGATTTTTCCAGCTTCTGAACTAATTCTTCTTCGGGAATGATTTCAGATGTACCCCTTTTAATCAAATCCATTTGTTCGCTGAGAGGGGGGAAGAATATTTTTTTATTCAATAGTTTCTCCTAAATAGCTACTTAAATTTTCTTTGCATTTCTCTATTCAAATCTCTTTTGGCTATATCTTCACGCTTGTCGTATTGCTTTTTGCCGGTTGCAATAGCTAATTCAACTTTAGCCAAGCCATCTTTAAAGTACATTCTTAATGGAATCAGAGTATTGCCTTTTTCAGAAACCGCTTTATTTAATTTTCTGATTTCGCTTTTCTTAAGAAGTAATTTCCTTTTTCTTAACGGATCGTGATTGTTAATACTCGCTTGATCGTAAACTGATATGTTAGCATTCATTAACCAAACTTCATTATCGGTCAGCATTGCATAAGCATCAACCAGATTAGCTTTATTCTGTCTAAGTGCTTTTACTTCCGAGCCAACTAGAACAATACCCGCCTCGTAAGTCTGAAGGATGAAATACTCGTGTCTTGCCTTTCGATTGACGGTTATGTTTTTTTCGGTTGCGCTCTCTATCATAATCTTAAAATTGATAACAAAATTTATTTTTATTGTGAGTTAATAGCAAGAGTTTATGCCTTTTCAGAAAAAAAAGATTGAAAAGACTTCAATTCAATCATATCTCTTGGCTGGATGAAAATGATTGATTAAATTTTAGTACAACTTCTAAAAGAATTATTATGCCTGAAAAACATTTTTATGAGCAGAAACAATATACAAAAGAATATCTTCTTCCATATTTCCAGAAACTCATTCATGAATTTCATAAAAAGAAAATTCTGGAAGTTGGATGCGCGGAAGGGGGTTTACTCGAAACACTTCAGTCCATTGGAATGGATGTATGCGGCGTTGAATTAAGCCAAGAACGCGCCGATTTGGCAAAACAAAAAGATGAATCTCTTAAAGTATTAGTTGGAGATATTACAGATCCAAATCTACCTGAAATTCTAAAAGAAAAATTTGATGTGATTATAATGCGTGAAGTAATAGAACATGTTGCCGCTAAAAATGCTGCGTTCAATAATCTTGATAAATTATTAAACGAGAATGGATATTTATTTATCAGTTTTCCCCCGAAGCGCTCACCTTTTGCAGGACATCAGCAAACTGGTAAAAGTTTTTTAAAAGCAATTCCTTATTTGCATATTCTTCCAATCTTCATTCTAAAGTCGATTGCCCGCTTTGGGGGAGAAAACCATGATTATATTGATGAAATCAAACTTCATTACAGTACAG
>JAJYXU010000087.1 GCA_021801605.1 Bacteroidota bacterium | reverse complement strand
TGAGCGAGTCTACGAGCGAAGAATCTCACACTTAAATTTAGAATTAGTGCGATTATTAGCATAGAGATTCTTCATTTCTCCGGCTAATGCCGGATTCATTCAGAATGACAAGTTCTGCAACACGCTCGGTAGGCAGGTGCAAAGAATACGCAAAGCACGCAGAGAATATTGAAGTTTTTAGAACCACACTTAAACTAATTTTGAGTTTAATGAACGGACTGCTTCTTTCTTTCATTTAAATGAAGTATTTTCTAACGAAGTAAATAAGGAAACAAATGGGCTTAGATTCAAGAGATTATTATCGTCCGTCAGGAATGAGCGGGTTTAGCTTCTTTCCGCCGGTATTGAAATATTTATTAATGACGAATGGAGTGGTCTATTTTATTCAAATCATTTCTCAAATGTTTGTATACGGTTATTACACTGCAGGACAACCGGTGACTTATGAATATCTGTTAATGAAATATTTTGCGTTGAATCCTCTTTTCAGTAGTAGTCTTTCATCTGGGTCTAATGACTTTTATTTCTGGCAGTTATTAACTTATCAATTTATGCATGGAAGTTTTTCACACATTCTTTTTAATATGTTTATGCTCTGGATGTTCGGAATGGAGATCGAGCATATAATGGGTTCTAAAAAGTTTTTAATTTTTTATTTAGTATGCGGATTGGGTGCGGGCATATTTCAGTTAATACTGCCTCCGTTGCTTTCTGAGGCGGTGGGACCTACAATCGGTGCTTCCGGTGCTGTCTTTGGAGTGATGATTGCTTTCGCCATGTATTTCCCTGACAGATATGTGTTTTTGTATTTTCTTATTCCCATCAAGACAAAATATTTAATGGCAATTCTTGTTGTTATTGAATTTATGTCGGTTGGAAATCAAAGTGTAGTAGCACATTTAGCGCATATCGGAGGTGCCATCACTGGAGTAATTCTTATTCTGATTGACCGCCGAAATGAATTTAAAAGAAAAAATATTTTCAGTTCATTTAAGAAATCAAGCAATAATTTTTCTGCTGGTGGCTTCCAAAATACTTTCCGAAAAAATCCATTTAAGCAAACCGATGTTGAAGATGCTAAGTTTTACGATATAAATAATAATCGAAAAGAAGAAGAGCAGGTAAATCAAGAAGAGATTGATAAAATACTTGATAAGATCAGCCAGAGCGGATACCAAAATTTATCAGACCGTGAAAAGAAAATTTTATTTGAAGCCAGCAAAAAGAAATAGTTCGGCAGTAATACTTCTATCATTTTCCATTTTCTGTTTTGCTTGCAGCAGTGAGAAAATTCCAGAAGAAGTTTTAGTGAAAGTTTATGTTGAGAACATAATTGTAGATGAAACATATTCCGCCAATGCGGATTCCCTTCGGGTGCATAAGCAATCAGTTTTCAGCAAATATAAAATAACTGAAAAGGAATTTGAAACTGAACTTGGGAAATATTCTGATGATAAAGTTAAATGGGCTGATTTTTTCAAGAAAGCGAACGATTATTTGAACGATCTAAAAAAGAGCAACGCAATTAGTTAACTCTTCTTTTTGCTGCTGCAATTCTCAACTTTGCATAACTGATCTTATTGTTAAACGCCTCCCGTAATGATCTCAAATCGGTTGTACCGGCGCCAATTATTTTATATATCTCTTTCAATTCGTTCTTCTCAAAAAGAAAATCAATTTCTAGATTTGGCTGCATTTCTATTAACGTTTCTATTTGTGTTGAAACAATAGACTCTGGTAATTTTGTTAATGAAGCTATGTCGGCTAAAGAATATTTTTTTTGAACAAGATCAAGAACTTTCAAAATATTTTCCGGAATCTTTTTCTGCCTCAATATGTCAGTCAAGTTTTTGGAATCGCCGAAAATTTTGAGAACACTTAAAAACTCATCTCCAATTTTGTTAAACATACGCTGATTAAATCCGTTAACATTAAGTAAGTCGGAATGTGTCTTCGGTTTTAACCGAACAATCTCCCGCAGAACTTCATCCGTACAAATTAAGTTAGCGTGTTGACCAAATTTATCGGCAGCTTCTTTTCTTATTTGCCGAAGCAGATTAAACAACTTGAGTTCTTCTTCATATTTCCCATCCGGAGTTAGCGGTGCAATTTCCTCTTCCGTTATTAAAAAACTGCCGACACCTTTTTCTGAGAGAGACAAAACATCATTTGTGCTATAAAGTAAACCGGCGTTATTCAGTTTAACAATCGAAATTTCGATTTCATCTTTTCTAAAATGCGTGCATGTATTGAAAGTCGAAAACTTTTTCAACGAAGCTAAATCTGTCTTACCGGTGAGAATCTGAATTAAATTTTTCTTTTTAATCGGCTTTTTTGATTCATGGACTGTTTGCAGAATTATCTCTTCCAAATATTCTAAAGTTGTTGCTGAAGCTTGAATCGAGCCGGTACAGACATCGCACTTACCGCATTTATAGCTTGTGTCAAACTGACCAAAATATTCAAGGATGAATCTAAATCGGCATTGATCTGTGAAGGCATAACTAATCATCTTATCAAGTTTTGTTTTTGCATGTTTGGTAAGTAATCTGGTTTTATCAAGATTGAGTTGAAGATACTTCGCTTCAACGCGTGGTAAAATCAATTTCACAGAAGGGAATAGTGATGGAATTTCATAAGAAAAAATTCCGGCTCTGCTCAAAGTTTGTAAAAGATCAATGATCGAATCTTCCGAAATCTCTAGAAGCTTAGATAGTTTTTCAATTCCGAGTTGAGTTTTCGAGTTAAAAATTCTACTTCCATATTCACGGGCAAGAAGAAGGATTAAATCTTTTAATTCGGCATCTGTAAAGCTCTTGGCAAATTGGTTAAGACGGTTCGGTTCAAGAAGAAATTGTCCGTAATGTTTATTCTCAAAATCCGATCTGTGTCGGATATAACCGGACTCTTCTAAAATTTTGATTGAAGCATTGGTTAATGCATGGTTTATTTTTTTTATCGTAAGAAGCGAAAGAAAATTTTTATCGAGTGGTATCTCTTTATCGGAAATGTTTCCCACTGCAACTTTACCGTAATCGCAAATCAATTGGTACACTTCTTCAATCTGTTGACGGGATGGACTCGAACTTGCAATGAAATATTCTTGAATTAATCTGTCGCGTTCTTCATATAACAAAAAAATAGTAGCGTCTTTTCCGTCGCGTCCCGCTCTTCCGATCTCTTGATAATAATTTTCTATTGTACCGGGCATGTTGTAATGGAAAATAGTTCGGATATCACTCTTGTCTATTCCCATTCCGAATGCATTTGTTGCCGCATTCACTTTAACTCTTCCGGATAAAAAATCATCTTGAATCATTCTGCGTAGTTCCGAAGCCAAGCCCGCATGGTAGTATGTGCAATCAATCCTATTGCTTCTTAGAAATTCGCTAACTTCTTCGGCAGATTTTCTTGTGGCGGTGTAGATTATAGCATGTTCTTTTTTCCCCTTTAACAACTCTGCAATTTTTTCTTTTTTGTGCTGCGTGTGAATGACGTTTAAGTGAAAATTATCTCTTTCAAATCCGCGTACAAAAACTTTTGGATTCTTCAATCCAAGCTGATCGATAATATCTTTTCTTACATCTTCGGTAGCTGTTGCTGTGAAAGAGGAGACATTATTTATCCCGATAAATTCAACGAACTCTTTAATCTTTCTATAACTCGGTCTAAAATTGTGTCCCCACTCACTGATGCAATGGGCTTCATCAACAAATAAATTGGAAGGTTGCAGTGATTTTAATCGCTCGGCAAAATATCTATTAGAAAGTTTCTCCGGCGACACATATAAAATTTTTATAATTCCATTTGCCAGACTGTGTAAAACTTTTTCAATCTCGCGTGAGTCTAATGAACTGTTAATGAATGCAGCAACAGTTTCAATTTTGTTGATCGAATCCACTTGATCTTTCATCAAAGCGATTAAAGGAGAAATTACAATTGAAAAACCGGGCGACATAAGCGCGGGGATCTGATAACATAGAGATTTGCCGCCGCCAGTGGGAAGAATAGTAAGAACGCTCTCACCATTCAGAATTGCGCTAATTATTTCTTCCTGTGCCGGTTTAAACTCAGTATAACCAAAAAATTTTTGTAGAATTTCTTTTGAGTGCATTAATATTAATTTTTGTTTGATCTTTTAATATAAGCAATTATCTTTAAGCCAAAATAGAAATAGTTGATTAAATATACTTAGGATTTTATCTGGTATAATAGTTGCCTATCTAAGTTTCTATTTTAATTTTTAGGTATCTTTACGGGTAAAATTTAGCACTTAATAAAAAAACAGAGAAAAAGAATGGCAGAAGAAAAATTAAAATTAGAAGATTTGCTTAGTGAATCGTCCAAAAGCGAAGGGACGGAAAGAATTGATTACGTTGCTATTATTGGCGCCGGAGTTATGGGGCAAGGAATTGCTCAAACAATTGCTAATGCAGGTCTGGATGTTCTATTGGTTGAACGAGACGAAGAGCAAATTGAGAAAGCAAAAGATAGTCTGGAAGTTTCGATGGAGCGAGAAATTGCCCGCTGGGCAATGACCCAGAGTGAATTGAAATCTGTTCTTAGCAGAATTAAATGGACAACCGACAAGAGCGAAATTCCGGAATGCGATCTGGTTATTGAAGCTGTAGATGAAAATTATGATCTAAAGAAAAAAATATTTAAGGAGCTTGATGCAATTGCAAAGCCCGAAACAATTTTTGTCTCAAATACTTCTACACTTAGTTTGACTAAAATTGCAGAAGTAACAAAACGCCGCGACAAAATTATCGGAATGCATTTCTTAAATCCTGTTCCAAAGGTTCCATTAGTTGAATTAGTGCGGGCTCTTGATACATCCGACAAAACGATTGAAGTAATCAAAAAATTTGCATCGCGTATTGGCAAAACAGCTATCGAAGTTTATGAATATCCCGGATTTGTAACAACGCGAGCCATTGTGCCTCTTCTCAACGAAGCCATGCATATTCTTCTGGAAAGTCTTGCCAGTGCCAAAGATATTGATACTGCGATGCGACTTGGCTACAATTTTAATACTGGTCCGCTGGAAATGGCTGACTCGATGGGACTTGATGAAGTCCTGGCGTGGATGGAAACATTGTGGACTACATTGGGAGAGCCGCGGTATCGACCTTGTCCAATTCTTCGTAAACTTGTCCGAGAAAGAAAACTTGGCAAGAAAACCGGCGAAGGATTTTTTAAATACGATGCAGATGGAAAAATAATCAACTAATTATTCTGAGGAAGAAATGAAAGTTCTGGTTCTTAATTGCGGAAGCTCGTCAATCAAATATCAGTTTATAGATACAACGGCAAAAATTGCGTTGGCAAAAGGAATGGTTGAACGTATTGGTATGACAAGTGCCATCTTAACGCATCAGCCGCATGATAAAGAAAAAATTAAGATTGTAGGTGAAATTCTTGATCATACAATTGCAATTGAATATGTAATTGCAGTATTGCTTTCACCAAATCACGGAGTCATCAAAGATAAAAATGAAATTGACGCAGTCGGTCATCGTGTAGTACACGGCGGAGAAACTTTTTCAGGTTCGGTTTTGATAACCGATCTTGTGATGAATGCGCTCAAAGACAATATTGAACTTGCACCGCTCCATAATCCGTCAAACATCAAAGGTATTCAAGCTGCTAAAAGTCATTTGCCAAAGACTCCTCAGGTTGGAGTATTCGATACTTCATTTCATATCAAAATGCCGCCGCAGGCTTACCTATATGGAATTCCTTATGAGCTTTATAAAAAATATAAAATCCGACGTTACGGATTTCATGGAACGTCTCATCGTTATGTTTCCGAACGTGCTGCTAAAATGTTGGGTAAACCGCTTGAACAATTAAAAATAATTACTGCGCATCTTGGTAACGGTTGTTCGATGGCAGCTGTAGATGGTGGAAGATCGGTTGATACTACAATGGGGTTCACTCCGCTTGAAGGTTTGATCATGGGAACTAGAAGCGGGGATATAGACCCATCTGTAATTCTTTATATTATGGCAAAAGAAGGATTATCTCTTTCGGAAGCTAACACGCTTCTTAATAAGCATAGCGGACTAATCGGAATTAGCGGTGAAAGCAGCGACATGCGTGAAATTGAAGAAGCCGTTGGTGAAGGAAATAAAAAAGCAAAATATGCTTTCGATGTATTCACTTATCGAATTAAAAAATATATTGGTGCTTACGCTGCAGCAATGGGAGGTTTGAATGCAGTTGTTTTTACGGGCGGAATTGGTGAAAACTCTATCATGGTTCGTAATAATTCATGTTCTAATTTAGAATTTCTTGGAATCAAAATAGATGAAGAAGCGAACAAAAATGTAAAAGGGGAACGCAAAATTTCTACTGCTGATTCAAAAGTAAGCGTACTTAGAATACCAACCAATGAAGAACTGGTTATAGCTCTTGATACTGAAGAAATTGTGAACGGTGAACTCTCTGTTAAACAAGCCGCAAGTGTACATTAATTTTGATAATTGCCTGCAGAGTAATCTGCGGGCTGAAAATCATCCTTCCTTAATAATTCCTCAATCAACAGTTGTCAAAAATTTTAATCCAGCTATAAAAAATCTTAAATTACATCTAACAAAAATAAAGCGGGTTAGAGATGGATTTACAGCTAAAAGAAAAGACCGTTTTGGTTACTGCATCCAGCAGTGGTATCGGCAGGAGGACTGCTGAGTTGTTCATCAAAGAAGGGTGTAAAGTAGCAATCTGTTCACACAACAAAGAAAATCTTTTAAAGACTGCACAGGAAATTAAAACATCATATGGCGTTGAACCGTTGTGGGATCTTTGTGATATAAACGAGCCGCAAGATATTGAAGATACTGTCAGTGTTGTGCGAAAAAAATTAGGTGACATTGACATTCTTGTAAACAATTGCGGTGGACCGGTACCCGGATTTTTTGAAGATCTATATGATGAAAGCTGGGAAAATGCTTTTGAACAAGTTCTAATGAGTGCTATCCGTTTTACTCGTCTTGTACTGCCGGGCATGAAAGCTAAAAATTGGGGACGAATAATAAATATCACTTCGCTTTCAGTAAAACAACCGGTTGATAATTTGATTCTTTCTAATTCTCTTCGAAGTGCTGTTACAGGTTTTGCAAAAACTTTGAGTAACCAAGTTGGCAAATACAATATTACTGTTAACAATGTTGCACCTGGATATACTCTTACATCCCGTCTGCATGAATTATCTGAGAGCCGTGCAAAATTTTCGAATACAACACCGGAAAAAATTTTAGAATCAATGTCGAATGATGTTCCGATGAAACGCCTCGCCCGTCCGGAAGAAGTTGCATCACTAATTGTTTATCTTGCTTCCGAACAAGCCGGATATATTAACGGGCAGACTATTGCTGTAGACGGTGGGGTGATTAAATCAACTTATTAACTGAGAATTGCGAATTCTATGAAAGTATTTGAAAAACAATATGAATATGGAAATCCGATTCTTGAAAAAAGTTTTCGCTTTGGAACAAGAATAGTTAAATTATATTTACTCCGTATTAAAGAAGAATATCAAATCAAAGATTTATTTAAGCAATTGTTAAGAAGCGGAACGTCAATGGAACTGTCAAATTAAATAGTGATTAGAACACTTTAACTTAAGACAGTGGATGCATGAACTGAAATTATTTTTGGCTTTATTTACAAAAACTTTGAAACACACATTTTTATATTTTTGGAGTAGTTTTTATCAACCACAAATCTCATAATGACTTTTTGATGAAAGACTATTTCACCTCTTAAAATACGTCGCCATAGGCTGCTGTTATTTAGATATTGAAATAATTCCCGCACTTGCTGCTTGGTTATAAGAAGCATCAAGTCCAGCTACAAATGTAGCGCTTGCTCCTAAACTTCTTCCGGCAGATAATGTTCCTAAACTTCCAGTCACTCCGGCTTCGGCTGTTAAGCCCCCATCAATTACCTGATAGTCTTTATTAAAACTAATTGTTCCGCCCCCTTTAATCTCCGCTTCTGCTTTAAGCGCTTCGAGTGGTCCCGCACCAAATCCAAATTCTGCTTTTGCCCCAACTCCGAGAAAGATTGTTGTTTCTTTTTTCTTATAGTTCCATTTTGCAGCCCCGGCTAAACCTGCTGAACAATCTCCTTCAATACTTTCGCAATCCAAAGAAACACCGCACGGACCTATTCCGATTCTAAGTTTATGTTCCTTAAATGGGCAATATGGTTCCTTCTTTTCTGGAACTATTAGTTTTCCTTCTTCTTCCGTGGATGCCTGAGATGGCGGCGGCGGTGGATCATCAGGGCATCCGCCTTCGGGAGTTGAGAAAGAAGTCATACTTAATGCGCCAAATGCCAATTTACTTATGGAATAAGAATTAATCATGGCTGAGTAATTTGAGAGAACGAACATCGTCCGCTTTGCATTCAGCCATTCAAATTTGTCGGCATCATAGGTTTGATTTAGGTACTGTTCGCAGTAGAGCCAATACATTTGAAGAATGTCATTTGTTTTATCGTAATTATCTCTATTTAATTTAGTCCAATCACTAAAATAATCCTGATTCAAATTAGTCATTTTTTTGCAAGTTTGAATAAGAAGGGTTTTATATGCCGAAACATTGCTAAATCCTTTAGCAGGATCTGCTTTAGCATTTGCTGTTATTTCTTTTACTTTTTTGTCAAAGACATCTTGAATAGTTGCCACGCTTTTTGAGAACTTATCACTATTCAAACCGTCTTTGTAGAGATATTCTTTAGTTTGTTTTTTTAATTGATCTTCAAAATATTGTTCAAGCAATTTCATTCCGAATTCGCTTTTATTAAAAAGAATCCTCTTGGTTTTTTTTTCATTTTCCGCCCACTTTGTTATCTGTTCTTCGGACATTTTAGTTGCCCTATCTGCCTGTGCAAATAACTTTTCTTCAGCTTGAGAGTATATGCTATTAACTTCTGCAATCAGCTTTTCTATGGATTTATCATTTATAAAAGAATATAAATCAGACCAGCTTGGGAATGGCGGAAAATATAATTGATCAATAGGTGCATTCAGTTTGGATTCATTTTCTGGAATTGCCTCTTGTTTTTCTCCCGGTTTATATCCTATCGGTTTTTCCGGCTGTTTATACTGTGGAGAACTTTGTAAAATCTTCTGCGCTTCATCTAATGATTGAGAGTAGGATACCTCAACGGACTTAAATAGTTCATCCATTGCTTTGCCTAAGTTTTTTCTTTTTAGATAAACACTGAATAAACCTTGCCGGGCATAGGCAAAATTGGAATTTATTTTTAACGCTCTGTTATAAAAATATTCAGCGGATTTGTCATCATATAATTCAAATAATGAATTTCCAAGATTGGTCAATATAACCGGTGCGTCCGGACATAATGATTTTGCGTAGAGCAATACTTTTAATGATGCGTAAGTAGAATCGAGCATTCTTAGTATCGCGCCAAAATTATTCACAATTAATGTATCGTTCGGCGCTTCTTTAACAGCAGCGGATGAAAAAATTAGAGAAGAAGCTTTTGCATCGCCGGTAGAAGTAAAATAAACCGCTGTTGAGCTAAGTTCTTTCGCAACTTTGAGCGGATTATCTATATTATTCTTCAGTCTTCTAAGCTGATCATCTACATAAATCTTTTCTGGACCGAATGCTTGTTTGTAAAACGCCTGGAAAAATTTATCGGCAATTTTTACTAATTCTTTTTCACTTATCGTTTTTGTTGTATCAACTTTGACGGTTTTATAGAGGTTTATCTTTTGAGCAGTCAGAGCTGATGAAACAAAAACAATTACAATAGCGATATAAAAAGCGTGTCTCATAAAAATTTTCCGCTTAATTAATTATTAACTGAAATTTTTCAGGGTACTGAAATATTGAATTACTTATTGGTACGTTCTCTTGTATATGTGTAGCGGTTTCCTCAAGCATAAGCATGGATTGAGAACATTCGTCTCCGTCTGTGCATATAAATTTTTTTACTTTCAGATAAACCCCATGCCACTCGTAAACCTCGAGTTTTTCCACGCCGATACGGATCTCGAAAATGCTGCAATCCTTTCCCAAGAAATTAGTCTTTCCAAAAAACTTTACGGAATTATCATAAAGGTTATTTTCAAAAATGTAATTAAGTTCAGCGATGGATTTATCGTTATAGTTATTCTTCCATAAATCTCTTTTGCGCGTTGTTTTCTCTCCATAATCAACAAAGTACTCATACTCTTCATCACGAATTATTTTTAAATGCTTGGTCTCCGGAGGCAAATCGAATTGAACTATTGTTCCTTCCCAATCTTGAGCCGAAGTTTTGCCATTATCCTTGACATATAAAGTCTTTTTCCCTTCCTCTTTTATCTGACCGTAATTTTTATTTGTAGTAAAATCTATAATGATAGTGGAAAATTCGGAAACAGCATTTTCATTCTTTACGTCAAGTTTATCTCCGTCAATAATTCTATAGTTTTCAGGCACCTCAAATACAGAAGAAGGAATTGAAATATTCTCCTCAAAGCTTGTAGCTTCAATTGTCGTTAATAAATTATTACCGAAATAATATTTCCAGGAAAGGCATATATCACTGTAAACGATGAATAAATATTTGTCTATTGAAGAAAAAGCATCATTTGAAACCTTATACTCATATGTTGCGCAGGTTAATCCTAAGAAATTTATTGTTCCGGTTTTATTAAAACTTATAAATGATTTGTTGTTGTTTTTATTTATCTTTTTGTGAATTAGATCTTGTACCTGTTTGTTGAAGCCTGCGTTCGTACCAACCGAATACGAATAATCTTTAATTTTATTTTTTGTTGCGCATCCTTTGGGGTTACCTACTAGATAAATATATCCATCCTTAAAAATTTCTTTTCCTGTCCCTCCTCTAATGATAATTGCCGATTCGTCAATATTTTCTATCGCAACTAGTGCCCCGTAAGAATCGAAAGATTGGCTGATAAAAGGAAAGCTCTCCTTTCTATCAGACTGTTCATGTTTAATATTATAATAGATGATTGCCGATTTTACCGGATACTTTGGAAGGAAATCATTTTTAGATTGTTGTGCAGAAATATTTCCAAATAAAATTAAGCAGAGTAGTACACCGGGAAGAATGAATCTGTTTGATTTAGAAATCCACATCTATGATCTCCTTGAGTGAGATTATATATTATAATTATTGCACAATATTATCCGGGTAGTTAAAACATCTGGTTATAATCTTTTTATAGACTCTCAATTCAATTAAAAACCGATCCGGTTAAACCACTTCCAATTATTAAAGCACTTAAAATTGATGAGAGAATGACAAATACTAAGATTGTAACTATCAGACTTACAACAAAATAGCCAGTCACTTTTTCTTGGGGAGTTTTCATAAGAGGACCAATACCAAGGTAAAGTAAATAGAGTCCGTAAATACCGGCAAGTCCTGCTAATATTGACAGCGATGGAAGAATATAAAATATACCGGCAACCATCGCAGGAGTGTAAGAGTAAGCTACTAACTGCACAGCTCTATTGAAATTCTTTACTGATCCAAAATTTGGCGCAAGCGCATCAATAATGAAAGCTGAAAAAAAGGCACCGCCAATTGTAGTTATTATTGAAACAATGGCTTGTCTGACTCCAAAACTAATGGAACCGATGTGACCAAAAAACGGAATCTCTATTCCAATAAATCCGTAACCTATAAAGCTTGCAACAGCAGGTATCAAAGCCAGAGGGATTAAGTAACTAATTAATATTTGAGTTACTTCAGTATTTTCCTGTTCAATTACCTGCCATTCTTTTTTCGGTTCCAAAATAATTTTTTTTGCTCTTTCAACTAAATTCATTTGGTCTCCATTCCTATATGAATAATGAATGATCTTTATAACGGTATAAGATGTAATTTTATTACAAGTCAATAAGTATAAAAAATTCCATTTATTACAATTTTATAAACTCAACACGACGGTTATTTGCTTTCCCTTCGGCTGTTGTGTTTGGTCCGGCTGGTTCACTTTCACCTTTGCCGTCTGTCTCCATACGGGAAGCATCAATACTAAAATCTTTACTCAAAGAGGTTTTTACGGCAGCAGCTCTTCGTTTAGAAAGATCAAGATTCATCTTATCATCACCGTCACTATCGGTATGACCTATTATTTTTACTTTTACGGTTGGGTTATCTTTTAGAACTGTTGCAATCTCTTTTAGCACGCCAAAGGATTCCGGTTTAATTTTGTCAGAACCGGAATCGAAAGTAATGCCTCTCGTTACAAGTTTTCCTTCTGTGATAAGTTTGCTGCGCATGTCCGGTGCACCAACTGCAATTCGAAAGTTTGTAACATAAACTGCATTGCTGGCATCATCTATGCCTCCTAATTCATTAAACCGCATTCCTTGCAGTGCTGTATTTGCAGGAATAATTTTTGGAAGATCAAGAACTTTTAGTTCATTCAAATATAACCGTACACGGGTTTTTTGAATCCAGATGGAAACACGAACTTTTTTTCCATCATTTTTTTCAAAAAAGGTATTTGCAATTTTGCCATCTGTCGATATTTCGCCCCAGCTATTATAATTTATTTCTGATGTTCCACATGTTAATTTAAAACCATAATCTCCTACCGACTCGCTAGATTCAACCGGACTATTTGCATTTCTAAAGAAATCCATATTTACAGAGCCAGCCCAACTCCAGTCAAGCACATCAAAGATTAGATCATATTCTAAAGTGAAATTTTCGGGCAGCTTTCCTTTGAACTCAGGTGCAAACACACCGCCCATTCCAAGTTTAAACCATTTTCCAGGATAGCTATTTAAGGTTATAACTTCACCTTTGCTGGAAGTATTCCAGAGCAGCGGAAAATCACCAACATTATCTTGCGAAAAATCATCGTAAAAGATTACAGTCTCTCCGGGAACGAAATCAAATTTTGAATATGATTGCAAACTTTGGGCTGATTGACCTAAACTTTTGTTTGCAGTAGTATCCTGCTCGGTTTGCTCACTTGCTTCTTGCTGCTGAACAGATTTTTTTTGAGATGGTTCTTTTTTCTTGAATAGACTTCCAATTCCCTCTTCAACTGCATCCAATCCTGCATCGAGTGTCGAATCTATTTTTTCCTCAGCGCTTCTTTCTTTTTTTTCTTTTTTCTCTAGCGCTTTATTTTTTATTTTTTCTTTTAAATCGAATTGTGCGTTTATTGATACAGACGATATGAATAATAGAATAATGGAATAAACAATCCAATTAAATGTATGGCAACATCCCATTTTTAGTAAGTTCATTTTCACCTCGCTATAAAATTAGTTAAGAAATAGATTATTCGTAATGATATAAAATATTGAATGTTTTTGGGTAGGGTATGAAGGATAACAAGTAGATGATTATAATTAATAATCATAAAAAAGTTCCACTAAAATATCTTACGTAAGATAGATTCAAATTGATCTAATTCCAAGAGATTTATGCAGGAAATGTGCTAGAAATCATGTGATTAAAGCCATTAAAAAGTGATTAGTAACTGAAGTTACGCATGAGTCATAATTTGTAAATTCCAGTTGAAATTTTTAGGAATAGCACAGTCAAAAAAAACTAAACGTATTTTATAAATAGTGGAAATGTTCATCATTATTCTGAAAGT
>JAJYXU010000005.1 GCA_021801605.1 Bacteroidota bacterium | reverse complement strand
GAGCTAGTAATTAGAAGTTATCTTAAGGGCGGTTCTAAAAATATCAAAATTCTCTGCATTAAATATTTACAATCGATAATTTTTGAATTCTCTTAAATGATTATCGGTTTGTATTTAAGTTCTTTTTGGAGTTATGATCTAAATCTTAAAGGGTAAACTATGCAAATGTAATTATGTGCAGTGGTTTTTGTATTAATCTAGATTGATCAACCTAGTCTAATCTCTTTCAGCTCAAAAGTGATTGTGCCGTAGCCCAACAGATCTCTCACAATTCCCATCAATCCACCGCCACCAATTACGATTTCCGCTTTTACCAATCTAATTTTTTCTGCATACCATTCCGTTACAATGTTCCTTGAAGAATTGGAAGAGTTCTCAATTGTTGTTTCAATTTTTAAAAAAATCCCCTCCTGATAAGAGAGGGGATTCGGGGAGGTTGTGTATTTGCCCTTTCTTAGTTTGGCATCGAGCAAAATTTTCATAATCTGTTTAATATTTTATAGAACTATTTTATTGTAATTCTGCAAATAAGTAATCACTGAAATTGATAAGTCGCATTATTTACTATATGGCAATCCGTTTTTCAGATAAGGTTCTGCGTAATTTATTTCTACTGCTTATTTCACTTTCGTAGACTTTTTTTTTGCCGTTACCTAAAGCTTTTTCAATATCGCGTATGTCCTTAACTAGTTTGAACATTCCCCCAACTTCAACAGATGCTGCTTGATCGGTTCCCCACATCGCACGATCAAGAGTCAAATGCCTTTCAATAAATGTTGCACCCATACCTACTGCAGCGATTGTTGGTGCTAACCCAGTCTCATGACCGCTGTAACCAATCGGTATTGAGGGGAATAATTCCATATAAGTCTGAATCACTCTCAAATTCAATTCTCTTGGATCACACGGATATGTTGACGTTGATTGAGCGATCAACAAATTATTATTATCTAAAAATTCTACAGTCTCTTCAATCTCTTCGATTGTTGACATTCCTGTAGAAAGAATTATTGGTTTGTTCAGTTGCTTAATATTTTGAAGGAGATCAAAATCAGTTAATGAGGCGGAAGATATTTTATAGAGTATCGGGTCGAACTGTTCCATAAATTCTACTGATTCTTCGTCCCAAGCGGAAACGAACCAATCTATACCTTTATGTTTACAGTAGAGGTCAATTTGTTCAAACTCTGAAAAGCCGAATTCCATTTTATTACGGTACTCGATATAACTTATTTTGCCCCAAGGAGTATCGCGCATAATATCCCATTGCTCTCTTGGTACACAAAGTTCAGGTGTCCTTTTCTGAAACTTAACTGCATCACACCCGGCAAATACAGCACAATCAATTAATTTTTTCGCAAGTTCCATAGAGCCGTTATGGTTTATTCCTATTTCGGCAATAATATAAACCGGTTCTCCTTTGCCGATGTAACGGCTGCCGACTTTTACTTTATTTGGTTGCACAGTTTTTACTCCTTGATTTTTGAACTTTCCTAAATATACATAGCGCGGGTTATGTGAACTTCTTCTAAATTTTGATTTTCTTACAAATGATCTGAATATTCGGTGTATGTTGCGTCAAAATTTTTTTTAGTGTATTCCTTTGAGAAATACACCTTAAAATATTCCAAAGCATATTTTAACGCCGGACCCAAAAGTTTCCCATTATAACGCCGGGGGGATGATTTTGTCATTAGTGTTTTATCGAAGAATACTTTGCCTATGTTGCGCGCCAGCAGCATTGCCGTGGCTGCATCATCGCCATAAAAGGCGAGCGGAGGGAGTCCTCCAATGGCATTGAGTGTCCAGCGGGGCAGAGCGAAGTTTCCTCCCTGTATAATCCCTGCTTTTTCCCAAAAAAACAGATATAGGATTGATGGCAGCATCGGCATGATGGCGTGAGTATAGATGTGGTCGATAATACCCTTGATTCCCGTGAAGTCGTGATCATACGGACCTGATGTAGCAACCACTCCTTTTTTTGAAAGATTTTTTTCTATGTGGCTAAGCCAATTTGGGGGCGCTTCGCAGTCAGCGTCCAAGAATGCAATAATTTTACCACTGCTATAATTAACTCCTGTTTGCCGCGCAAAATTCGTCCCCTTCTTTTTTTCAAGAATCACTTTATCTGCCCCAGCTTCTTTTGCGATTTCGCCAGTTTTGTCGGAGGAATTATTGTCCACGACAATAATTTCATAGTCTTTTCTGGAAATGCTCTGCTTTATGGCAGATAAAATAGCCCGTTTAATGAGTCTTTCTTCATTAAATGCAGGTATGATAACTGAAAATTTCTTCATCTGAGAATCTCCCTTATAAATTATCTTTTTTTGTGTGTAAAGATGGCTTTCAATTGTTACCTCATCATTAAGGATTCGTTAACAAATTGTTAATTGTTAAAGATTGCGACTTAACGAATAATTAACATTCCGATAATAATGAGTTAATATTACAATCTTATTTTCACTACGAAAATTTTATTAATAATGAGATTGTAATGAGAATTGCACATATCTCTGATTTGCACTTTAACACAAAATTCAAAAGCGGAAACATTTTAAAAGCAAAACGGCTCATAAAACACGCTTTGAATTCCGGCGCGGAACATCTTGTTATCTCCGGTGACATCTCCGATAATTCAGATGAAAAAGATTTCATTATTCTGAAAGAGATATTAAAAAGATTTGATCTGCTCAGAAGCGATAAAACTTCTATTGTGATTGGCAATCATGATATTTTCGGTGGTCCACAAACTGCCCAAGATGTTTTAAACTTTCCGTCAAAATGCATGAATACAAATTACCATCAAAAAGTTGCAAAGTTTATTGATCACTTCAAAGAGCTTTTTGAGAATACAATTCGACCTCATGATGAATTATTTTTTCCATTTGCAAAAGAATTTAAGGATGTTCTTCTTGTCGGATTAAATTCTAACGCTGAGTATTCTCGGCTTAAAAATCCGTTTGCCTCAAATGGACATGTCTCAAAAATACAAAGGCAATTTCTTAAGGTAATTCTTACCAAAAATGAGTTCAAAGAAAAGGTTAAGATCATTTTAACACATCATCATTTTTATCCTAAAAATGTTACATCGCACAGTTCGGAAAGTACAATGTGGAATAGAATTGAAAATTATACAATGAAATTGCGTGGTAAAAAGAAACTCTTGAAATTGTTTTTGGAAAGTAATGTAAAACTTGTACTACACGGTCATAGTCATGAAATGAAAGAGTATTTTAGAGAAGGAATAAGATTTGTTAATTCCGGTGGTTCTGTAGATAATAATCTTAAAGATGAGGCAAGTTTGTTTTTAATAGATGCTTTCCCGTTTGAGATCACGGCAGAAATATCCACGCCAACTCTGGAATCTAAAAACATCGCTACACAAGAAAAATTAATTGTTTCCTTAGCCAGCTGATTATGGGTTGTTCTAAAAACACCATTTTATAAAATAGCACACGGAAAAACGCTGATTAAACAGATTTCCGCAGATAATTTTTGCGTTTTTAGAACCACCCTTATGTAATTCTTAATGATCCAGTAGAAATGATGCAACCTTTGCAATACCGTTTTCAAAGTTAAAACTAGCAATGTTCTTTTTATACTGCTGTAAAATTTTATGGTCGGTAAACAGTTGATTTATTATTCCCGGCAGTTTGCCGATTCTCTTTTCGTAAATGCCTAGATTATTCCTTATCAAGAAATCAACATTCCCTTTTTCCTGTTCCCAAAGGAAACTGTTAACTATTTGAATTTTCCCGGAGATTAATAATTCCATGAATGTTGAAGCACCGCATTTTGAAATAACGACATCCGATATACTGATCAATTCATAAATAAAATCAACAAAACCATAAATTTTTACATTATCATATTTATCATCTATAATAATTTTATTGGCTTGTTCATAGAACTCTTTATTCTTGCCGCATACCACTGCAATCTCGAAATCACTATTTAATTTCAGAATACTTTTCAGTATCTGAATTCCATTGGGAATACCATCACCTCCGCCCAGAATAAGCAAAACTTTTTCTTTCTGAAAACCGAATTTCTGTTTATAGAATAGAATCTCATCTTGCGTCGTAACCTTCGAATATTTTTCATCAAGAACAAAATCGAATACTTTAATATTTTTTGAGTCGATTCCTTTCTTAATACAATGATCCTTCAGTTCTTCGCTGAATAAAATAAACTTTTGATTCTTGTTCAAGAACCATAATGGTGGAGCAATGTAAGGATCTGTTACAATAGTGATTACGGGGATATTCAGATTTAATTCTTTAATTATTTTATATACCGGTTTGATGGCAAAGAAATGGAAGAGTACTATCTTTTCCGGTTTTTCTTTTTGGATTATTTCAGATAAATATTTTTCCATATGAATAGAAACTAAATAGGAACTAATCTCGGAAATGATTCTAACTTTATGGAGAGCGTAGATTAATTCATAAAGCCATTTGAATTTACTCTGTAGAATCCGGTACCCATCTTCAACAATAAAGCGTGTGTATCTTTTGGTCTTTTCAAATCCATCAACAAGAATTACTTCGGCTTCTTCTCTTTTATGTTTTTCCAGATACTTTGACAATGATCTTGCCGGTGCAAGGTGACCTCCACCGGTTTTCAAATAAATGAAAAGGAATTTCCTTTTATTGTTAAGAGTTGTGTCCAATTTTATCTCATAACGGGGGATTTTTCAGAGATCAGTTTACCTGTCTCTAATATTTCTAAAATTTTAAACGTACCTAATTTTCTTGCCTTCAAAAATCCAGACCACGCAGCTTCAGCTAATCTTCCTTTGTTTAATGATTCAAAGAGCCATTGATCGGTGTAATCGGGATTCTCTTGTTTAATACCTGCCTGAACTTCATATAACCATTTTGCATTAAACTTTTCTTGTGAACCGATGGGCGGAGCAATGATGATTGGAATTCCTAATGCACAATAAAATGACAACTCGCTTGGTTTCGTCCAGAGAACATCGGTGTACTTTAGTATTCCATTAAATTTATCAAAGTATTCGTACAACGTTTCGGCATATACAATTTCAATTTTAGAATCATCATTAGTGATCTTCTCTTTTACCGAGCCAAAAAAATCTTTCACTTCCTTTCTTATTCCTGCAACCAAGACAAGCTTTACCTCATCATTAAGTATCTTAGTCTTCAGACTAAGTGCAATTTTTTCACCAATCTCTTTTTGCGCACCGGCTCCGCCAACGGCAAATGTTATAGTAAATTTTCTATCTTTTCGTGGAATACAATTTTCTTTTCCCAAAAAGTGTTTTACATTCCTTTTATGTCTCCGCCAAAATACATTTTCGGGATCCAGATAATCTAATCTTTGAGCAAGGTCAGCTTTCAATATTGTTAAATCTCTATCTCCAAGTAATTCAATTGGTAAAGGGAAACCGGTAGTGAAAATTTTTTCTTCTTGTACTCCGTACGCCTTTAGTCTTTGCGCGGCTTTTCCGCATGGTACGAAATACTCAATTTTACTTTCCCAGGGTTCCTTTGCAACCCAAACCCGGTTTATGTCGGCATCACAAATTATGCAATAGACAGAATTAAATCCTTTCATATCTGCTGCAACTGCAGTTGCATAAAAAGAAGTTACGACCGGTAAATCTTTAGTTTTAACGGTCTCGAGCATGTTTAAACATAATCCTTTATTAATGCTCGATTCTAGGATAGCAACTTGTAATGTCTTGTTGGAAAGATCTCTCATGGGGTAAGGAGATGGTATGTGCATGAAGGTGTCGAATAAATTAAAGAGAGGATTTCCAATAACAGGAATTCCTTTTGCCCGTGAAATGAATTCATATCCGTTGAGAACACGCTTCCATAATTTTTCTTCGTTTTTTGATGCAGCGTGCCCTGAACCTACTGTGATAATACCGTCTTCAGCCACAGCTCGTAAAGGATAGACCGCACGCTGATGACCATAACCCATATCGGCTGTTATAACCCAAGTTTTTTTTGAACTCTTCTCAACTTCGGGTGTTATTTGTTGTTCTATTTCCATAGGGAGTATAAATATTTAGTTGTGGAAAAGTACTCGAAGTTGCTTACAATTCAATTCGAGTAGAATTTAATTTTCACTGCAATATACTTTACACTACTCAAGTGCACAATATTAAGTCTTGCAACTATTCGACAAGTTAGTAAGAAAAATCATAGAGTGAAACGAAACCGAATTCTTTAATAATTTTCTGTCCTTTCGGACCTAGCACCCAATCAATAAAATCTTTTATTATACCGGTAGGGGAATTAATAGTAAAAAAATGGAGATAGCGATTTAAGGGGTAATTCATATTCTTGATATTCTCTTCAGTCGGATAAATACCGTCTATTGAAATTAATTTACAATTTGATTTATATCCAAGACCGCTAAAGCCGATAGCGTTTTCATTTTCTTCTATTAAAGTAAGAATCTCTTCCACACGGGATTCAATAATTACCGACTTGGCAAAATTCAGGTCATCGAGAATTCTTGTTCTGAAATGTGCTGCTGTGCCTGAAACATCATTCCTTGCAACCGGCAGTATATTTTGATTCATTCCGCCAAGTTCATTCCAGTTTTTGATTTCTCCCAAATAAATTTTTTTCAGGTCACTCACACTCAGATCATTTAAAGGATTATTCTTATTGACAAAAATTCCGATCCCGTCACGGGCAATAAAGGTTGATATTCCTACACTTCCAAATTTGTCGGCTATTAATTTGATCTCTTCAGGTCCCAAATTTCTGGAAGCATTGGAAATGTCAACTTCATTTTCAATCAATGCTTTTATTCCCAATCCCGTTCCGCCCCCCTCAACACTAATAAATATTCCCGGACGCTCTTTCCTATATTCTTCCGCCAGTTGTTGAACTAAGTGCAGCATTGTGTTTGAACCTTTGATTTTTATCTCTCCGATTCTGACGCTCGTACTGCTGCACGAAAAAAATATGAAACTAAAAAATATTATCAGAATTTTATATTTCATTTTTTTATTTCAATGGAAAATTTTCTTGCTTTAATGAACGGGGAATTATCCAGCCACTCGGGTGTTTTAGAGTTATTGGCAATATGTTCTATTACCGCAGAAAGTATCTCAAAATGCTGTGCGACCGCGTTAAAATTAATTTTCTGATTGAGATCGTCGAATGGGGAATGGTAAATATTTGCCGCATAATTAAGAATCTTTTTCAGACCTTCTTCCTTTCCGGTATTAACATAATCCACTCCCTCCGTGATGAGAATAGAAGGTATGCCTGCTTTCGCAAACGAATGTTGGTCGGATTTTGCAAAGGATCCGAAGCTTGCGAATTCGGGGGGTATAGAAGTGATCTTTAATCCTCTCTCTCTGATAACATTTTCAAGAGCGACAATTAATGTAGAATATTCCGAGCCTACCCCGATAACGCTTTTAAAATTATCAAATGATGCAATTCCGTCTATATTTATATTTGCGATTGTCTTATACAGCGGCACGACCGGATTTAGAGTGTAAAAATAAGAACCAAGCAAACCGCTTTCTTCGGCAGTGGTAAGAAGAAATATTATAGATCTATTATTGACAAAATGTTTTTCGGAAAAATTCCGGGCTATCTCCAAAACAACTGAAACTCCCTCTGCATTATCAAAAACACCGTTGTAAATTGAATCGCCGTTGACAGGCATTCCAATTCCTAAATGATCGTAATGAGCAGAAACGATTATGTAACTATCTTTTAATTTCTGATCACTCCCTTCTATCATACCGATAATGTTCGGGCTTACAAAATCTCTTTGTTGATAAACTACTTTGCATGTCATTTGAACATTCAAAGGAAAACTTTCCATTTTATTTTTGTTATGAAGTTCTCTTAAGTCTGAAACCGAGTGCCGGCTTTCTTGAAATAATATTCCTGCATTTGCCGGATTAAGTAAAATATCCAAACTGGAATTGGCTGATGAGGCGAGCGACAAATTTTCGAATGAGAAAGCAGGTATCTGTGCACTCCAGTTGTAAGCACCGCTGTCACTTAAAATAGGTATCAGAATTGTCCCGACTGCGCCTTTGGAGAGAGCAATTCGCTGCTTGACTTCGGGTAAACTATAAATTGTTGGTTCGTCTCCGTCGAAATATGAAGGGTCATAAGAGATCGGTTCAGCTTCCAAAATGACTGCTATCTTACCTGCTACGTCAATGTTTTTGTAATCATCGTAATTGAACTCAGGTGCAACTATCCCGTAACCTACGAATACAAGCGGAACTGATTTCGGAGAATACATTTCCTCACCCGAATGATAAAAAAGAAAATCATCTCTCAAATTCATGTTTTTAATTGAATCGCTGCATTGAATTGATAAAACGGACGAAAGCGGTTTTACACCATGAAATGCAATATTCTGATAATAGGTTTCATTATTACCAAGCGGTTTCAGTTTGAATTTGTCGAATTCAAGCGCAAGATATTTTGCAGCTAAGTTTCCTCCTATAGTTCCCGGCGCTCTACCTTCGAATAAATCGCTTCCCAAAAAATCCAAATGCCTTTGGAATAGAATCTTGTTAAAAAAATTTGTTCGTTCCTTAATGGAATTAGATTGAGAATAATCCGCCGAGTATACAAAGGAAATGAGCATGAAGAATATATAGCTTCTTATTTTCATAATATGTTCATATTAATGAAAATATTTTTCAGAAATATTTTTTACAATAGAATGTTTATTCATGGTTATAATATAGATAGAAACCTCTGTAAAATTCTAAAATCAATTTACCCGAGACAAAGCTTAACATTTTCTTAACACACGCTTAACCTTGTGTTAACATACGATCTCTATCTTTGGGCGCAGAAAGTAAACTGTAATTGGAGAGAGAGAAAAATGTATAACACAAAAATGTTTAATAAATACCATTCATATTCGATCAGAACTAAATTTATTTTAGTCCTATCAGCTTACCTCTTAATATTGAGCGGTACGGTACCGGCTCAATCAAAAGGTTCAATCAGCGGAAAGATAAGTGATAAATCTACCAATGAAGATTTGATCGGTGCTTCTGTTCTAATTATGGGAACTACAACGGGGTCGCCATCAGATATTGATGGAGCGTACTCACTGAGATCATTAACTCCCGGCAGATATAAATTGAAATTTTCTTATATCTCATATCAATCTTACATTGTAGAAAACGTGTTGGTTGAAGCCGGGAAAGACACCAAAGTAAATGTTCACTTGGAACCGGTAACAAAAGAACTGAATGAAATAATTGTATCTGCTGAAGTCTTAAAATCAACCGAAGCAGCTATACTAAATATTCAAAAAAATTCATTAAGTATTGTAGATGGTGTCAGTGCGGAATTGATAAAGAAAAATAATAGTTCCGACGGAACTGATGTTCTTAAAAGAATGACAGGTGTTACAATTTCTGATGGCAAGTATGCATTCATTCGTGGCGTAAGCGACCGCTACAATTCTACAATGCTGAACGGAGCCAATTTGCCAAGTACCGATCCGGAAAAGAAAAGTGTATCCTACGATTTATTTCCATCATCATTAATTGAAAATGTTATAACAAGTAAATCATCAACCCCGGATAAACCGGCTGATTTTTCGGGCGGATTAGTTCAAATAAATACGGTTGAATTTCCTTCTAAGTCATTAATGGAATTTAGTCTTGGTGCATCTTACAATACTTCAACAACAAATAAGTCTGCTCTTACATATGATGGCGGGAAATATGATTTTCTTGGTTTTGACGACGGCAGACGCAATTTACCTTCGATAATTCCTGAAAGTCATATCAACTCTAGTCTTGGTCAACAAAAAATTCAAGAGATAGGAAGAGCATTTACAAATGATTGGAATACAAAAAGCAATAAGATGCCGTTTAACTCAAATTTCAAAATGACATTAGGCAATTCTTACCAAATTGGTGACGAAGGAATACTTGGATATATCGGCTCGCTTACCTACTCAAACAATGACGAACTCAGAGAGTACAAGAGAAATTATTACAATTACAGCGGAATATGGTACGATTATAATGGTGCAGATTATTTAAATAACGTTTTATGGGGAGCGTTGTTCAATGTAAGTTATAAGTTTGGCGGGAATACTAAAATCAGCTTTAAAAACATTTATAATCAGAATACAGATAATAATGTAGTCACGACTAAGGGAGATCACTATTACGTTCCGGAATATAGAGATGCGACTTCATTACAATTCTTGGAAAGATCTCTCTATTCAACTCAGTTAGTTGGAGAGCATGTTCTTAATTTCTTTAACAATAGTATTTTCAATTGGAATATCAACTATGCTAACTCAAAAAGAAAAGAACCGGATACAAGAAAATATTGGTACAGCAGAGAATTAGACAGTCCGGAAAGTGATTTACGCTTTTCGATGAATCAGGCTACTGCAACACGATTTTTTTCCGATTTGAACGATAGAACCTACGGCTTTAGCGGGGATCTATTAATCAAATTATTCGATAACCCTAACCTGCCAAACTTTAAGATTGGCTTTATGCAAAACAAGAAGGATAGAAGTTACACTCCGAGAATATTTGGATTTGATTTCAACCAGAGAAAAACTTCAATAGCATTAAGAGACAGCATTTTTAGTTTACCTGTTCAAAATATTTTTCAGCAAGAAAACATCAATCCGGATTTCATTTATGTTGTCGAAATTTCTAATCCATCGGACAAATATGATGCAACCGAAAAAATCCAGGGCACATACGCAATGTTCAACACCACATTGTTTAATGATCTTAAACTGACCGGTGGTTTTAGATATGAACATTCAAATGTGAATTTGACTTATGTTGACCCGCAGAGCTACTCAAGATTAGTAACGATTGAACATTCATACAATGATATTTTACCATCATTAAATTTAGTCTACAAGTTTGGTGAAAATATAAACTTCCGTGGTGCATATGGAAAAACGGTGGCTCGTCCGGAATTAAGAGAGTTAGCTGTTTCCGGCTACTATGACTTTTTGACCGATGATTATGTGTTCGGCAATCCGGATTTAATTAGAACATTGATTGATAACTACGATTTGAGATTTGAATTCTATCCAAATCCAACCGAATTATTTGCCGCCAATTTTTTCTACAAACATTTTGATAAACCTATTGAAGTAATAGGAGTAAATACAAGCAACAAATCCCGTTCATGGAAAAATGCTGATAATGCAAAGAGCTACGGTATTGAATTCGAGGCTCGAAAAAACATGAGCTTTATCTCCGGGTCCTTGAGATTTCTATCATTGATAGGGAATATTAGTTTTATTAAATCAGAAGTTGATCTTGGACAGGCTAAAATCGGTCAAGCACGATTAGTTCAAAAAAGACCACTGCAAGGTCAAGCTGATTATGTTGCTAACATTGGTCTTTACTATGATGACTATGAAAGAGGATTAACAGCAAACCTTGTTTATAATAAAGTCGGTCAGAGGATAGTAGAGGTTGGCGTTGATCAAACAGGTGATATTTTGAGCCAGCCAAGAGATCAAATTGATTTCAACTTTTCAAAAAAAATATTTAACAACTTCACATTTAAGATCGCCGTTAAAGATCTTCTAGCGCAAGATGAAGTAACTATTCAAAGAACCCTTGAAGGTGATAAAACAGCAGATAGTTTTAAAAGAGGAAGAATCGTTTCTGTAGGAATTTCATATCAACTAAACTAAATCTATAAAGGAGAAGAATTATGAAAAAAGTACTTCTATTGGTCTTATTTTTTTTAACATTTGTGGCGGGCTTGAAGGCGCAGTCCGAAGTAACTGTTACCGGTGATATCACCACTAACACAACATGGACTTCCGATAAAACTTATCTCATGGATGGTTTTGTCCACGTGATGGATGGAGCTACTCTTACAATTGAAGCCGGAACAACTATTTATGGCAAGATTGGAACAAAGGCATCATTGATTGTTCGCAAAGGTGGAAAGTTAAATGCGCTAGGCACGGCAAGTAAACCAATCGTATTCACAAGTGAATATACAAAACCCGGTTCAACACAAGCTCCGGCTGCAGGCGACTGGGGTGGAATTATCTTGTTAGGAAAAGCGCCGATCAACCCGGCAGGTGGTTCCGGTCAGATTGAAGGAACCGGAGATGCGAATGATATTTATGGTGGTACCGATCCTAATGATAATAGCGGTACGTTAAAATATGTAAGGATAGAATTCCCTGGTGTTGCATTTGCAAAAGATAATGAAATTAACGGTTTAACATTTGGCGGAGTCGGTGCAGGAACAACAATAGACTATATACAAGTTGCTTATTCAGGTGACGATTCATACGAATGGTTTGGCGGCACAGTAAATTGTAAACACTTAATTGCTTATGCAGGAACCGATGACGATTTCGATACAGATTTTGGTTTCCAGGGTAAGTTGCAATTCTTGTTAGGTGTAAGACATCCAAACATTGCAGATCAAGCAGGTACATCGAACGGATTTGAGAGCGATAACGATGGAACAGGTTCATTGAACACACCAAGAACATCACCAACATGGTGGAACGTAACATTGATAGGACCAAAAGCAACACCAACTACTGCAATAGATGCAAAATATACTTATGGAATGCATTTAAGAAGATCATCACAGAACAAGATTACAAACACATTAATAGTAGGGTGGTCAAAAACAGGTGTATATATTGATGGTTCACAGACAAATACAGATGCAAAGAATGGATTATGGTGGTTTAAGAATGGAATAGTAGCAGGTGCGGCAAAAACAGTTGATACAACAAAAGCAGGCTCGTTCGATATCAGCAAATGGTTTACCGATAATGCTAACAGATCCTTTGTAGATAACGATGGTGCTGGATTAAATAATCCATTTTTCTTGAATCGTCCGGACCCAATGCCTAAAGCTGGCTCTCCGGCATTAACCGGTGGCGCAACACCTCCAAACGACGGATTCTTTGATGCAAATGCTACTTATGTTGGTGCATTTGGCGCACAAGATTGGACTCAAGGATGGGTCAAATTCAATTTCAGTTCTCAAACTGAAGTTACCGGTGATATCACTTCTAATACAACATGGACAGCGGATAAAAATTATTTATTGAATGGCTTTGTTCATATTATGGACGGTGCAACACTTACAATTGAAGCAGGTACAACCATTTATGGTAAGATTGGAACAAAAGCATCATTGATTGTTCGCAAAGGCGGAAAGTTGAATGCGGTAGGAACAGCAAGTAAACCAATTGTATTCACAAGTGAATATACAAAACCCGGTTCAACACAAGCTCCGGCTGCAGGCGACTGGGGTGGAATTATCTTGTTAGGAAAAGCACCGATCAACCCGGCAGGTGGTTCCGGTCAGATTGAAGGAACCGGAGATGCGAATGATATTTATGGTGGAACTGATCCTAATGATAATAGCGGTACGCTAAAATATGTAAGAATAGAATATCCTGGTGTTGCATTTGCAAAGGATAATGAAATTAACGGATTAACATTTGGCGGAGTTGGTGCCGGAACTACGATTGATTACATCCAGGTTTATTACTCAGGTGACGATTCATACGAATGGTTTGGCGGCACAGTAAATTGTAAACACTTAATTGCTTATGCAGGAACCGATGACGATTTCGATACAGATTTTGGTTTCCAGGGTAAGTTGCAATTCTTGTTAG
>JAJYXU010000144.1 GCA_021801605.1 Bacteroidota bacterium | reverse complement strand
CGTTATCTGTGTTCTATTTTTTTTATTAATTATTTCTTCTCCGGTTTTTCAACTTTTACTTTGTAAAAAATATGTGCGGATTTAAGAATCAAAGTGTACTCGCCCGGTTCAACATATGTTTTCTCTTTCGAGTCGGTTGTTAAATTCCACTCTGCAAAATTTAATCCCTTATTTCCCGCTCCCCTCAACTCCTTCACTTTCACATTATTAGCGTCCCAAACTTCTATCTTCATACTATCTACATTTGTTTTGAGATAATAACAGAAACTTACCGGATCAGGTTGCGACCATCTTGATTTTGGATTTTGCGGAAGCATCCCTTTTGTTGCCGAAATGAAAAACGCGTCTTTATTAAAATCATCTTCATTTAATTTTTGTAAATACTCAACATCAAGCGCATACAATCCTCTTCCGTGAGTTGCGGCAACCATTATATTCTCGCGCGGATGAATTACGAGATTATGAACATACGTTGTTGGAAATTTTCCCGGTAATGAATACCAGAATTTTCCGCCGTTCAAAGAAACATAAACACCGAAGTCATTTCCAACGTAAAGAATATTTTTATTCTTTGGATCTTCTTTGATAACATTGACTGGTCCGGTCGGCAAATTATTTACTATACTTTGCCATGTTTCACCATTGTCTGTTGATTTCCAGAGATACGGCATGAAGTCATCATCACGTTTTCCGTTCTGCGACAAGTAAACAGTATTTTCATCATAAGCAGATGCAGCCAGTTCCGAAACCCATTTTCCGTACGGCAATCCATTTACAATTTCTTTCCAGGTTTTTCCGTCATCTTTTGTTAGATGAACTCTTCCGTCATCAGTACCGGCATAAATTAATCCGGCTTTCAAAGGAGATTCGGAAATTGAGAAAATTGTTTGATACGGAATATCTCCACTCTTATTAGGATCGTTGTAAGTAAGATCGGGACTTATCTTTTGCCATGTCTCTCCGCAGTCCGTAGTTTTGAATAAATATTGGAAGCCGATATAAAGTGTATTAGAGTTATGCGGAGAAAGAATAAACGGCGCCAGCCATTGACCGCGCAATTTTGGTTCGCCTTCTTCAACTTTAGGAACAATGTTTTTAGATTCACCTGTTTTCATATCCGATCTGGCAAGTGTTCCGTAAAATCCGGCTGAATAAACTATATCGGGATTTGTCGGATCGATAGCATGGTTACTTCCTTCACCTCCGGGTGCTCGTTCAAAATCGTGTGGTGGAATTTTATCTCTGCCTCTCGATAAATCTACAATTCCTTTAAAACTGCCATGATCTTGAATCGAGCCATAAACTTTAAATGGTTTTGACATATCAGCCGCAACATTGAAGAATTGAACTAACGGCATATTATTAGTGAATGTTCTCCATTCTTTTCCGCCATCGTAAGAGATTGCCAATCCGCCATCGTTAACATTTACAAGATAGTCTGTATTGTCGGGGTCGATCCACAATCCGTGATGATCGCCATGCATACCTTTGAGCTCTCTAAAAGTTTTTCCTCCATCTTCAGAAACATTCAAATCTAAACCCATCACATAAATTTTATTTTCATTTTGGGGATCTACTCGAATCTGTCCGAAGACCCATCCGTAAGTGGCGGATAATGTTTCCATGTATTCGTTCAACACACTCGTTTGTTTCCATGTGTTTCCTTTATCATCGCTTCTGAAAACCGTTGCGCCTTTAATTACACCGCCTTTTGGTCTTCCGTAAGAATCAACGTTTTCGGCATCATCATTCTCGCGAAGGATTTCATAGTTATCAACGAAAACATAAATTACGTTCGGATTCGATTTCGAAACATCAATTCCAATTCGTCCTCTGAATTTAGCTTCCGGCAGTCCTTTTGAAATTTCATCCCATGTTTTTCCCGCATCGGTTGATTTATAAATACTGCTTCCGTTATAATCATTTTCATTTCTCGGATCATTCCATTTTTCACGAACACGCTGCCAGGTTGATAAATATAGTATGTTGGGGTCGGATGGATCCATCGCAAGATCAATAACTCCGGTCTTTTCATTTTTATAAAAAACTTTATTCCAGGTTTTTCCGCCGTCATCAGTTTTGTATAAACCGCGCTCTTCGTTATCAGTCCATTCGTGTCCCGATGCCGCAACGTAGACAATCTCAGGGTTAGTGGGATGAATTACGATTCTCGGAATTGTGTTTGTACCAACGAGTCCCATCTGTTTCCAAGTTTTACCGGCATCAATTGATTTAAATACTCCGGCACCGGCGTTAGAGCTTCTGAAAATATTCGCTTCTCCTGTTCCGATCCAAACGATGTTTTGATTTGAAGGAGCAAGTGTTATATCACCGATTGAAGTTGATTGCCCGTTCTCAAAAATCGGTTCCCAGGTGGTGCCCTCATTTGTAGTTTTCCAAACTCCACCCGTTGCACCGGCAGCATATATTATATAGTTCATTCCTTTCGGGCGAACAACTTCAACATCGGTCATTCTTCCGCTGATGTTTATTGGACCAATAAATTGCCAATTCAAATTTTTGAATAATGAATTCTCTTTCAACTCAAGATGTTTTTCATACATCTTCATTCTTTCTTCCGGAGAAGTTGATTTAATTGCCGTCTGCGCAAAAGAGAATTGCACAAAACCGTACAAGAGAAGAAAAAATAAAAATATTTTGAACTGCCGAATCTGTTCACGTTGAATCATAATATTTTTTCTCCTTTTGAATTTTATATAGCTGTTATCTTTTTAACCTTGCGATAATTTTCGGATTTTCTAATTCTTTAATTGCATCGTTTGCAATCCATCGTGCGGATTTGGAATCAAGTGTTAGAATTTCCTTTGCGAGTTTAAGCGCTTCTTTGTTGAGAAACTTACTTCGTTTTCCAATCTGGCGCAACGCCCAGTTAACAACTTTCTTTACAAAATTTCTTTCGTCAACGGAATATTTTTTGATAAGCGGGAAAAATTGAAGAAATTCATTGTCGTCTCTTTTCTTATCGTGAACCGCAACATAACATATTAAGGAAAATCCGGCACGGCGCACAAACTCATCTTTTTTATCACACCACTCAAAAATTTTCTCTATTGCAAAAGGAGTTTTTCTAAAAAGATTACTACAAGTGCTGTCGCAAATATCCCACGAATTGAAATCGCGCACCCATCTGTTCATTTGAGATTTTGTAACAAGCTTGGGGTCGTCAATCATTGCCGCAATATGCCTTGCTTCGTGGTAGCCCGTTTCCCATAGCTCAAGAGCTAGTTCGTGATTTTTTCCTATTTCCTTTGCCATCTTGCGTATGAAAGGAACGTTCAGTCCAAAAGCTTTTTCAACATTGATTCCGTAACGCGCCATTCCCTCTACGTTGCGGGGATTGTAATGTTTTTTCAATTCGGAGATTATTTGTTCAATCGTCATCGCATTAAAACCATTTTTGGAAGAGAGCAGATTATAACTTGCAAAAGGAAAATAAGAAAGCGGCATCCGGTAGAATGCCGCACGTCTAGAGATTTTAATTGCTGAAAATCATTGTTGAACCGCCGCCGCCAAAACGCGGGTTCACAAAATTATTAAATATTGAGCCAAATGAATATGATATGCCAAAGTAAGCGTAATAATTATATGTAGTTTCAAGTTGTCTTCTTCTTAATAAAACTTCCTCAAAAGTTGCCCCGATAAGCGGAAGTGTAATCTGTTTACCCACTCTGTAATAATTAACATAAAAGTTGAGCGAAAAACCTTTGAATAATCTAAGACTTGCTGAACTATACACCCCGTACCCAATGTTGCTAAAATCATCTAAATAGTTTTGCAGATCTGTACCAATACTAAGACTTCCCCATGGTTCAACTAGAGATAACGATGCATCAAGTGTGTGCTGCCACAAGTTTTCTTTTTTCTTAAAATAAAATGTTTCAGCAACATACTTGTTATAAGTATGATAGAGCTTGTAGTAAATCCTCAATTGGTGTACGTTAGATTCCGAATAAGGAAAGACGTTATACTCAATACCTGGTGAAAGTGAAATACTATAATCTATGTTACTATAAGTTGAAGAATATGCGCTGCCCCAAATTCCCCAGGACCAATTATTATCAATTGCTTTGATCATTGATGCATTTGCATATTGACTTCTAGTAATGTTAGTAATTGTTTGAGTGCCGCCAGGTGTGTCATATGAATAATTACTTTCATTATAATTATTGGAGAGAGAAAAGTTAAGCTTTAAATCTTCAGTTGTTCTATTGGCAGAAATAGAGCTATAAATTGATGCATAGTTATAATTTTTTTCACCGCTAAAATTTCCGTTGGAGCTTAATTTGAAAACCCAGTAATCCCAATCGTCTTTCGGTTGCCCCACACTTTGCTGCTGCTTTGGAAAAGAGATATCCATCTGATCGGCAACAGGTGTCTTGGAAATATATCGGACTAATCCCATTTTAAGTGCTTTTACCATTTTAATTCGCGATTGATCATCTGAATCTGTTTTATTGACCATAAATTTTACGGTGTCATCAACTCCCGCAAATTTATTTAGACCAATAAATAGTAATATATAACTTGTTCCTCCCGAGCCGGTATTCTGAGAAGTATAAAGAACATGAATATCGGCATCCTTCCTATCACGCACATAATTAACGATCGGTATTTGTTCTTTTACATAATTCATGTCACAGTAGTTGCAATCAACAAAAAGATTTGGAGCGCTTTCCTTTATAAGCGCTTGGTCATTTTGTGCAAAAGAGAATGATGCTGAGATTAAAAGAAAAAATAAAATTGATAGGATGATCCTGTGCCGCATGGTACCCCTCGTATTTAGTTTAGTGATTGAAATAAAAGCAAATCCTTTGGTTTAGTCAATACAATTAACGCTACACGCAAACATTTATTGTGTAGTGGTGCAACAGATAGACGCCTGAGCTTGCCTTTTTGTTACTTTATCAAGAGAATTTTTTTAGTAAAGAAATTTGTCCTAAATGATATGCGTTGTGTTGGACAAGCCCCGAAATTAATCCTTCAAAAGAAAAGCCGGTACCCAGCGAAACGTTTCTTTCCCCGCTGACAAGATTATCCAGATTTTCTTCTGGAAATTTTTGAACGACTGAAATCAATTTATTTGTGGCGTCAAACAAGTTTTGTTTAACGGTCTTCCAATATTCCTCGGTGTAATTTTCTGGAACGGGCCAATCGCCTATTTGAGGTTCAGATGGTTTGTTTCCATTGAAGCGGCTAAGAGTTTCTTCTGTCCATGCGGCGATGTGAAGCGTTAATTCGAGAATATTATGTGCTGAAGGAATCGGTTTTTGAAATGCTCGTTCAACGGAAATGTCTTGTAAAATACTAATAGCAGAAAAACCGTACCACGGGTCTCCAAAAATTGAATTGTGCAATTCATTTGATAATTTCTCTGCGCGAGTCATTTTAATTTATTTTATTTCTGAGCACTTACTGGAAAAGTTGATGAACGAATCATTTTCCATTTACCATCACTTTGTTTTTTAAAAATTAAAATTCCTTTTTCATAGACAACTTGCGGAGTTTTTGAGATTGACGGCTTGAAAGCCCATTTTTGCTTAATGCTAACGTATGCAAGATCGCCGCTAGTTACTATTTCGTCTGCTTCCATACTCAGAGTAGCTTTTAGATATTTATTTTTAAATACCGATTCGTTCTCATCCCTAATAGTTTTTGATGTTTGGTCGGGGTGTCCGTAGTATAATCCGATATAATCTTCCGCAAGAATTGCAACCGAGCTATTTAAATCTTTCTGGTTGTAAGCTTTCATCCATTTATTCATTTCATTCTTTATTGCCATTACATCATTCTCTTGTGCCAACACAAAATCAGCGGCGAGTAATAAGCTGAAAAATAAAAGAAAAAGCTTGTAGTGTAATTTCATAACATTTGCCTAATTGTTGTAAAAGTTTCTTGCTGTCAGATTTATTCTAAGATTTACTTCTTAAAATTGTGCGATTGATTTTGTTCCTAAATATTCTGGACAAAAATTCTTTTCAAAAGTAATTTTAATTGTATTGTGGTGCAAATTATTGGCTTCTGTCTCGGAATAAATAAGAATCCATCCCCCGGCTACGAAAGGATGGATTCGAGAGGTTTTGTATGGGGACTTTTGATGGCTCTATTTAACAATATTGTTGTGTTTTTTTCTATAAATGTTTTTGCTTGCGTGTTTTTGTTCATTTAATATGTGACGGCGCTCGCGTTTGGTTACAACTCCATCCGATTTCGCCACTTTCTTCGCGTGCTGAATATTCAATTGTTGTTTTTCGAGTTTCCGGGTTTCAAGGGGTGTTAGTTCTCCGCTTTTTACCCCCTGTTTGATTCTTACCTGCTGCTGTTTTTGGGTTTGATTTATTTTGGGTGTTGCTGTTTGCGCTTGTAAAGCCATTGTAAAAATTGCTGTGATTAGAAGAAAAATACTTACTTTTTTCATATATCCTCCGCTAATTTTTTGTTTCTGATTTATAGACAAATGGAAGAGGAGATAAGGTTTAAAGTAGAATGCAGTTTTGGCAAAAATGAGAAGAAAAACTTTAGACTATTAAGTAAGATTAGAAAAACCGTTTTTGAGTGCAAAGATTAAACTCCGCGGGAAACTGGATTTTTATATCAAATTCGCTATTTAAGTTGATTAGAACATTCTCATATCAAACGGAGATAAATCTGATATTGATTGTCGTACGTTCAATTCTTTTATCAACTCGCGAATTGTTTTGAGTTCAGCTTCAATCAAATGCATTCGGTGTTTAAGCATTGAGAGACTTGTGAATGCAACTTTAGTAGGATCCATTTCAAAACTTAATATCTGTTTCCGAATAGTATAAGAGTTGCTTTCAAGCCGCTCTAATTTTTTTTTCAGTTTTATTAAAATTTCCGGTTTGCTCAAATTGTGCATAAGCAGAATACCAATATCAAAATTCGATGGGGAATTTACATCATCTTCTAAAAAACTAGTTATTGATTCGTGAAATTCGAATTCACCTTCGGGTGTTATTGAGTAAATTGTCTTTTCCGGTAAATTTCCATTTCGTTCAGTCCTGCCGGTAATCAAACCTTGCTTTTTCAAATTGTTAATAGTTGCATATACGGTTGAATCGGCGAGCGGCAATAATTTTCTAGTATTTAACTGTTCAAGCATTTTTGTGATTTCGTACGGATTTCGTTCTCTTTCGGATACAACACCTAGAATTAATGCCGCTAATTTTGAAAGCATATATAAATTCCCGCTACATTAATATTGTAGTATAAAGATAGAGCGTGAAATTGAATGATGCAATAAAATTATGAAAGGATTGAAATCAACTGATTTTCATCATTTACAAAGTCTTCGAAAGATGAATAGATAAAGCGGACATTATTTGTAAGCGAGCGATAATTAAGCTCTAACGATTCTTTTCGTTTTGGATTGATTACTATAATTTCTTTGTCGGCAGTAATATGTTTTTTAAACAACGCTTTTATGTGAACATCCGAACTCGAAAGAGAATATCCTATGAAGACAATTTTTTTTGTTGCGCGTATTTCCCTCGACGCCTCACTCATTAACTGAGAAATTATTGGATGATGAATTGCCTTTAGATATGTTGGGGGCATAATAAGTGTTCTAAACTCGGTTCCATCAAGAGGACAAACAAATTCATATTCCTGATTGTCCGGGTATGTATAACCAAGAAACTTTCCCCTTTTCAAATCAATTGATCTATCCCATGGCGTAAGTAAAGTTTGGTTACAGCAATTGCAATATTTCCAGTTTAGACTGCCGTGAACTTTTACAATTTTAATCGGAATTGGATTTTCATTCTCGCTAATTGAAACCGGTTCACGCGGATTAATCCAAAAGTTGAAATTGTTCATTTCGGGTAATTGTTCATAGTTCATTAGTGGGATACAATAATCAATGTAACCGTGGCTTTTAAATAAAAAATCAAAAGCTTGTTCAAGAAGTGTGTCGTAATTTAAAGTAATGATTGAAACGTTCGAGTTATTTTTTTGAATCATTTTCCAGAAAAGGTGATAATAATGACTTCGCTTGTCGGTTTGAAGATTCACGATATAATGAATCAGCTTAATAAGGTATTCTTTAATATCTCTAATTTTCTCATTCGAGTATTTTGCGTTCAGGCTTTCGTTTTGTTGTATAAAATAATCGATAAAGCCAAACACCGCCTCAAGCTGCGGGTATTGATTAGTTGCCCGGCTAAATTCAAAATTATCTTTTATGAACTCTGTAACAATCTTTCCTATTTCCGAATTTTCGATCTCCTCTATTCCGCCGGCAATGATCATCGGCAGCATATCTCTCTGGAGAGGAACGCCGTCTGGATGTGAAGCTCCAGCCCCCAAGACAAATACAACGTCCCTGCTTGGTGAGTATCGTAAAAATTTTTCGGATGGAGTTTTCATTTACATGCACCGTTTATAACCGTAAAAAATAAGGCTAATGTTGATGTTCTCTCTTTAAGAGAAAGTTAATTCAAATAGGAAATTATTTAATCAAATATAACTTTATTCTTTTAATGGTTCAGAAAAAGTTACAAAGAAAAATTTGATGTCTAAAGGAATTATTTGTTGATCTCGATGAGAATCAACTTCTTTCCTTTTTCATTTCTTAAGTTGGATGGCTTATATGATAATTCGAAGATAGTAGATTTTTTAATATGAGCTTTGTATTTCAACTCAGTAGTCTTTAATTCATCCATCAAATCGCCGCCTTTGATTGCGGCAATAAATGCCTTTTCTTTAATTAGTGGAAGCGAGTAACGGAATAATATTACCAAAGGAACTGTAGCGCGGCTAACAACTAAATCAAATGTATCCGCATATTTTTGTTTGAAGTCATCACTTTCCACTCGAAAATTTTCTGCAACAATATTATTGAGTTTCAGTTTGCTGATAAACTCTTTAACAGCATCAATTTTTTTTGCAGTCGAATCTGCTAAAACTCCTCTCATAGCCGGGCGGGTTATAGCCAAAGGTATGCCCGGAAATCCGCCACCGGTTCCAATATCTAAAAATTTTGATACTCTACTAGGAAGAAATTCTGCAATTAAAGATGAGATAAAAATATGATTTTCGATGATTTTAAGAACATCTCTGCGTGAAATTAAATTGAGTTTTGTATTCTTTTGTGATACAAGAAGCGCAAAATGAGCTAGTCTCTCTAACTGATATTCATCCGGGTTGAGACTATTTTCCCAGAAGAGCATTTTCAGTTCACGTAAGTACTGCTCTTGAAGATCCAACAAAAACCCTCTGTTTTAGCTCTTCAAATATACTAATAAAATAGAAATATCAGAAGGAGTAACTCCGGAAATTCTGCTTGCTTGCCCGATTGAGCGCGGTTTTATTTTATTTAATTTCTCTATTGCTTCGGCAGAAAGCGCCTTCAAATTACCATAGTTAAAATTTAATGAAATATTGACGTTCTCCAATTTTTCCGTTTTCGCAATCAACTCTTCCTGCCGCTTGATATATCCATCGAATTTAATCTCTATTTCGATCTGCTCTAAAACTTTTTCATCATTTAATAATTCTTGCGACCAACTCTCTTTTCCAATTTCAGTAAATTTCAAAATCTCTGAGAGAGTCAGCTCCGGTCTCTTTACTAATTTGTCTATTGTTTCTGAATTATCAATCAGCGCAAGATTTTTAGATTCTAATAGTTCATTAATCTGTTTAGGAAGAATTTTCTTTTTTGAAATGAATTCTTTTTGTGTAACTATCATCAATTCTCTTTTTTTCATCGAATCGAATAATTCTTTTGGTATCAAACCGAATTCAAATCCCTTTTGAAGAAGTCTTCTATCAGCATTATCCTGGCGCAAAACAAGTCTATACTCAGCCATAGATGTAAACATTCTGTACGGTTCATTTGTGGATTTACGGACAAGATCATCAATCAAAACGCCGATATAAGCTTCGCTTCGTTTCAACACAAATTCCGGTCTCTTCTGAATTTTTAATGCTGCATTAATTCCAGCAACAATTCCCTGCCCTGCTGCTTCTTCATATCCGGAAGTTCCATTAATTTGTCCGGCAAAATAAAGTCCTTCAATAAGTTTTGTTTCAAGAGTAAGATCAACCTGATAGGGAGGAAAATAATCGTATTCAACAGCGTAAGCTGGGCGAACCATCTCGGCGTATTCAAGTCCTTTAATTTTTCTCAAGGCTTCAAATTGAATTTCCGCGGGCAAAGATGATGAGAACCCATTCAGATAAATTAGATCAGAATCCAATCCTTCCGGCTCAAGAAATAATTGATGTCTCTCTTTATCGGCGAATCTCACAATTTTATCTTCGATTGAAGGACAATACCGCGGACCAACACCTTCAATAACACCGGTAAATAAAGGTGATTGATTAAATCCTTTCTCCAAAATTTTATGAACTGTTTTATTGGTATAGGTGATATGACAACTAACCTGGGGAAGAAACGGGAACTGAGTTCTATCCGTTCTCAATGAAAATGGTTGAGGGAATTCATCACCCGGCTGCTCTTCAAGAATTTCCCAGTTGATGGAGTTTTTTCTGAGTCGTGGCGGCGTTCCGGTTTTTAATCTACCCGATACAAATCCCATTCTTAAAAAAGATTCAGTCAAACCTTCAGAAGCTTGTTCTCCGTATCTTCCCCCTTTTGTGGATTTTAATCCGGTATGCATCAATCCGTTCAAAAAAGTACCGGAACAGAGTATTAAAGATTTGCATTTTAGCTCTTCTCCTTTTGCTGTTTTAACGCCAGAGATCTTTTTACCTTCTTCAAAAACTTCAAGAAGGGAATCTTCTATTACTTCCAGATTCGGTGTCTCGAAAATTACTTTACCAGCTTCTTCTGAGTATAATTTTCTGTCTGACTGACATCTTCCCGCCCAAACAGCCGGACCCTTAGTTTTATTCAAAATACGGAATTGAATTCCGGTTTTGTCGGCAATTAGCCCCATCATACCGCCCAGCGCATCAAGTTCATGAACCAAATGCCCTTTTGCACTACCGCCTATCGCCGGATTGCATGATAATCTTCCAATTGCAGTTTTATCCATAGTAATTAGGGCGACAGAACATCCCATTTTGACAGCAGCTGATGCAGCTTCTATTCCGGAATGTCCGGCACCGACAACAATAATATCAAAACTTCTCATTTGTACCTTTCTGTTCCACATGAAACAAGAGCAAGTTCGAAGTACGAAGTAAAAAAAATCTTCCTCGTACTTAGTATTTCGTCTTTTGTACTTTTCTCGGTTTCACGTGAAATATTACTTTCCTATGCAAAATTTTGCAAAAATATTATTAAGAATATCATCCGATGTCACTTTCCCGATAATTTCGGAGAGCGATATCTCAGCATTCCGCAAATCAACAGCTATAAATTCACCGGTTAATTTTTTATTAATTGAATTTCGGGCATTAATCAGATTTTCTTTAGCCAAACTTAATGCATTATGGTGTCGGAGGTTCGAAATTATTGCGGTTTTTTCGGTATAATTTTGTGAGCCAATTGCCCTTTCCTTCATTATGGCAAAAAGAGCTTCAATCCCTTCACCAGTTAAAGAAGAAATTTTTACATCTGATTCAAAATCACATGTCTCTAGTAAGTCAATTTTATTAGCAACAATTATAATTCTTCCTTTTGTAGTTATTTCTAATAAATGATTATAAAGATCGGTAGAAAAGCCTGAAATAACATCGTTCATAAAGAGAACAATATCTGCATTTTTAACTGCTTCCCTGCTTCGAATGATTCCCTCTTTTTCGAGAATATCTTCTGTCGCTCTTATTCCGGCAGTATCAAAGAGTTTAAACAGAATTCCGTCAATTGAAAGATCTTCGCGAATTATATCTCTCGTAGTTCCCGGAATTTCACTTACAATGGCGCGGGCTTCTTTTAAGAGATAATTTAAGAGTGATGACTTCCCTACGTTTGTTTTTCCAACTAAAGCTACATTCACACCATCTTTTATAACACGACCAAATGAATAAGTTTTCAATAATGTGTCAATCTCTTCTTCGATAGTATTAATGTTTTTCAGAATCTGATTGACCGAAAGAAATTCAATGTCTTCTTCAGCAAAATCGAGTTCAAGTTCGATAAGAGATGAAGTATTTATCAGAATCTCTCTCATCCAATCAACTTTTTGAGATAATAATCCATCCAGCTGATTCCTCGCTCCGCGTAGAGATGCCTCTGTCCGGGAATTAATTATATCAACGACAGCTTCGGCTTGAGTTAAATCCAATTTTCCGTTTAAGAACGCACGTTTTGTAAACTCGCCCGGTTCTGCTAATCTTACATTTGATTCAACAAGAGCGTAAATTATTTTTTCAGTAATTAAAGAGCTGCCGTGTGTGCTTATCTCTACAGAATCCTCGCCGGTATATGAATGCGGACATTTGAATATAGAAACAAGAACATCATCGATCAGATTATTCTTGGAATCAAAAATTTTTCCGTAATGAATTGTATGCGTTTTAGAATCAACTATTTTTGTTTTTCCTCTGAATAATTTATCAACAATGGTAAAGGAATGCTGACCGCTAACGCGAATAACTGATATGGCACCAACACCAGCCGGTGTTGCTAATGCCACTATAGTATCATTATCATGCTGCATCAATTCTTTCGGAATAATTTGCAAAAAAGAGTTTGAGTAACGGGGGCACTAAATTAAAACAATTGGCGGTTACACTCAAACCCGAAAAGGAAGTCGATCGGAAAAGAAAACAGACCAATTCTTATATTATGAATTAGTTATTTACTAATTCGTAATATTCTATTGCTAACTAATAGTACATGCAAAGGGGATACAATTTCAATTATTAAGAAGACTGCCCGCTAAATACTATTTGTAAATGTATCATTAATAATTGAATGGAAATTTGAGAGATCGTGATATATATATCTTTTTGTAGTTTCAAAAGAAGAATGTCCTAGAGTGTAAGATACAAGAAGCGGATCTTTAGTTTTTTTGTAGAGCTGAGATGCGTAATCAGCACGGAAAGAATGAAATGAATGGTAAGATTTTTTCTTATTCCAGAAATTGATTTCCATTTCTCAAATATATTCGATGCTTGGCGGCACGATAAGAAAGTATTTGTCCTATTACTTGGGAAAAGCGGGAAGGATTGTTTAATGATTTCACCAGATAAATTTTCATTTATGTAGGAATTTAAAGTTTCTGCTAAGATCGAAGGTATTAATTGATATGTTTTTGATAATCTTTTTGATTGTTGTAAATAAAGTTTTCTTGACTGAGTGTCATAATCAGAGATTCGTAGAGACAGCGCTTCTGATTTTCTGATACCGGAGAAAGCAAGAACTGCAAAGAGAGTTTTATCACGCTGTGATTATCTGTCGGATGATTTTGATATTGTATCCAGTAGAACAATTTATAAATATCTCGAGAATAACAGTAAACGGTATTTTGTGCACACGACGGTTTTAGATGCTCAATAAATTTTCCAATTGCTTCATTCAAAAATATTTCATTTCGATTGCAATTGAAGGTGTAACAAAATGTTCCTTGCCAAGTTATGTTTGAATGATAATTAGTCGGAAATGTTTTTCTGTAATTCATGTTTTGACTCCTTTCTGCCTCCGACTCATCGAAAATGGGACGAGCCGGATAGGTAATTCGAAAATGTTTTTAATAAAAATATATGAACCCGCTTGCGAAATTGCCCATCCCGCCAAGAAGAAGGCGGGCAAGCCCAACTCTTCCCCAAGAGAAGGAATATTATACTATAATCAATAAATTCCGTTGATGAGTAAAATGTTAAGTTAGTGGTTATTGATGCAATGGCAGGCGGTTGCGAAGAAAATT